>CAZJNL010001538.1:0-1501 GCA_964546515.1 uncultured Oscillatoria sp. | reverse complement strand
CTTGTCGCGCCTTTTGCGTTAGCCCCTACAAAGTATCCTGTAGGGGCTTTCGCATTGGCGCGACTATTTGTGCGACTCAGTGCAAGGATTATATTCGCTCATGCGAAAGCCCTTCCCCTAGCGCTAGCTGTAGCGAAAATTTCTGTCATACCAGTTAAGTAGGGTGGGTTCCGCCTGACGCCACCCCTGATTTGTGTGCGAAAATTTCGCTTGGCGGAACCCAACCCCCTGCACCCAATAAACCGGGTTTCCTCAAGGAACCCGGTTACTCCGCGTGCGACTCGACCCCATTATGTGCTAGAATAGATAGCGCGTCACCCACCCTACTTTCTCTCGTGAGCCATTTTGTCCAGCCGGTCATTGGTTTCCTTAGTCAGCCTTAATAAGCGCACGCTGACAAGATTTGAACTCAACCCCCCAGCTGTGGTGACGCTTCCTTCTGGAACTTTCCCGGCAAACAAAAGTCCGACACCCACAACACTGATGAAAGCACTCACTGCTGTCAGTCCGAGAGTCAGGTTGAAGCTGAGACGAGCTTGACGCAAACGTTCCTCCATGAACTCTCGCTCCATGTCCAGAACAGCGCCATCAGGTTCAGAAGTAGAGGGTAACGTCTGGTTGGTGTTTTGGGTTTCATTCAACATGGCGTTTTAGTGGGTTTGAACTCTACAATTCCATCTAAACCTGGCGCAGGTTGAGATGCGGGGTGGGAAACAGGTGACTTTGAGA
The DNA here is from genome assembly GCA_964546515.1 of uncultured Oscillatoria sp. Classification (GTDB taxonomy): domain Bacteria; phylum Cyanobacteriota; class Cyanobacteriia; order Cyanobacteriales; family Oscillatoriaceae; genus Oscillatoria. The sequence goes on along the minus strand of CAZJNL010001538.1, from coordinate 772 downwards.
TGACTTAGGGATGACTTGTGGTTGGGCTGGAAAAAAGCTCTATAATCGGATAGTCCTTCCTGGGAAGAGTGATGTCGCGGTCGATCAGGGTTGCCCAACACCACCTCACTAAAGTAAAATCGGCCCTCAAGCGTAACGGCTATCCCAGCCAGCAAGCTTTGGCTGACGCGGTAGAACTATCTCTGCCCACCGTCAAGAACTTCCTCAATGGCAAACCGGTTGATTATCAGAATTTTGTAGCCATCAGTGAGAAATTGGGGCTGGATTGGCAAGCAATCGCCTATATACAAGAGGAAGAGCCACAACCTCAGCCGCCACCCATTGAGGAACTCTCGCCGTTCATCACCGGCAACCCCATCACTCACCCGCGCCACTTCTTTGGGCGCGAGAAAGAACTCAACCGCATCTTCAACTTGCTGAAACGCCACCCCCTGCAAAACGCCGCCATTATCGGCAAGAAACGCACCGGCAAGACTTCCCTGCTGCACTACCTGAAAAACATCACCACCACCCCACCGGCACAGTTGCGCCCTGGCCAAAAGTCGGACTGGCTGCCGCATCCAGAACCCTATCGCTGGATTTTCGCAGACTTCCAAAATACCCGCCGGCACAGCCGGGAGGGGTTGCTGCGCTATATATTAGAGTGCCTGGGTGTGCCGGTGCCCAACCCCTGCGATTTGGATCGCTTCATGGATGCGGTTAGCGACAAGCTGCACTCGCCCACAGTTATCCTCCTCGATGAGATTGGCGTCGCACTGCAACGCTGTCCAGA
>CAZJNL010001537.1:0-1503 GCA_964546515.1 uncultured Oscillatoria sp. | reverse complement strand
AACCGCTTGGGCGGGAGAATTGGGAGTCTCAATAAAATACGGGCTTTGCAGTTGATACCCGCTCCCGACTTTGACTTCATAGCGGGGGGTTTGATTCAAGTCGTCTGTAAGTTCGGGGGCTATCTTCTTAAATATCCGGTCGATGTTGGTATCTTCCCGCCAGAGATAATGAGTTAGCGAATAAATAAATATCCCACATTCCAAGCCATTAATCTTAAGTTCCCGCGCCTGTTGGTTCGGAGCGCTCGCCGCTAATACCGCTCCTTTGGCCACCCCTGTGCGATAGCCTTTAACAAATTGCTCGGGCGACATATTTAATCGAGACAGCCACTGTTGCTGATAGCTTTTTTCCTCAGGAGAAACTGAGACATTTTGGCCCCCATCGCGAGAGCGCACTCGCACGTCTCGCGTCGCCCCGCCGGAATGACAGCTATCCAAAACAGCGGTGACATTTTCGGTTTGCAGGGCGGACATCAGCAAAAATAGGGTATGTCCCATAATATCTTTAACCGGCCCTCCCTTTTCAGGATATCCCACCGGCAGAGTCCCATCCACGGGAACGAAAGTGCCATTCAGCTGTTCCGGGTTCCCCACCTCCCTCAAAATCGGGTCGGGGTCAAAAATGCGGGAACCGTGTCCAGAATAGTGGTAAACGACCACATCTCCCGGTTTGGCTTGTTTGATTAAATGCTCTTCAAAAGCCGTTAAAATGCCGTCGCGAGTTGCTTTTTCATCCAGCAAGGTGTAAATATCTTTCGGGTTAAAGCCGAAACGGTAGATCAGCAACTCTCGCTGCAACTCTGTATCGTTGACACAGCCTTTGAGGGGATAGGAGGCATAGCTGTTAATGCCAACCAGTAACGCCAGTTTGCGCGGCGTGTTTTGGGCCAAAACTTGACCGTAGCGTTGGGCTTGTCGTTGCAAGACGAGGGGGTGAAGTCCCAGGGTAGCTAGAGTAGCCGTTGCGAATTGCAGGAAGTGCCGGCGAGAGATGTGAGTCCTATTCTGAGTCATAGTTGCTTCTTTGGTAGTAAAGTCAGTAACTCGTAGTAGGGTGCGTTCCCTAAGAGGGAACGCACCCTACCCCTACCTTTCCACCGGCAGCACAGAACTAGCAAGCACCCACGCGCCATAACTGTTGTAAAAAACTGTTTATCTTATTATTCTATCTTAGATCATTGCCTCGCTTCACCGGCAAACTATTATAATTTCTTAAACGTTTATCAAGAGGTTTGTAGTTGGGCTTTAGCCCAACCGGGGATCGGAGGGAACGCCTGTCCTACGCCTTATTCCTCCTTCCCAGGCACCGCCTGCGAACGAGGTATGCCCAATGCCCCATGCCCCACGCCCAATGCCCCATGCCCCATGCCCCATGCCCCACCCCCCGAAAAACAAAAAACGCCCAACCAGTGGGCGTGTCCATCAGGGTGCATCTACATGACACTAATCTAGCACATGTAGGCTAACACCCCCACCCTGCTTAACAAAAATTTACAATTCGGC
>CAZJNL010001536.1:0-1505 GCA_964546515.1 uncultured Oscillatoria sp. | reverse complement strand
AAAAAAAGGCGTAGGACAGGCGTCTCGCCTGTCCTAAAAAAAGGCGTAGGACAGGCGTCTCGCCTGTCCCGTCTCGCCTGTCCTCAGAAAAATTACACGGCGACAACAGCTGCTTTCATCTGGAAAATCTTCTCAATAACTTCCTCGACGACTTTATCGGGTGTGGAAGCGCCGGAGGTGATGCCGATGACAACCTTACCGGCAGGGAGCCAGTTTTCCGCGATTTCCAGCTGCTGGTACAGGGGTTTGTGCTCGATGCGGTTTCCTGGTAAAATCCGCTCGGCGCTGTCGATGTGATAGGAGGGAATCTGCCGGTCAACAGAAATTTGCTGCAATTGGGTGGTGTTGGATGAATTATACCCGCCAACCACTAGCATCACGTCGAGTTTATCTTCGACAATCTTCAACATCGCATCTTGCCGTTCTTGGGTGGCGTCGCAGATGGTGTTGAAGGCGAGGAAGTGCTGGTTCAGTTTGTCGGGGCCGTATTTTTTCATCATGGTGCGCTCCAATAGCTTGCCGATTTGCTCGGTTTCGCTCTTGAGCATCGTGGTTTGGTTGGCAATGCCAACTCGCTCTAAGTCTTTGTCCGGGTCAAAGCCGGCTGAGCAAGCTTTGCTGAATTTTGCCAGGAATTCGTCGCGATTCCCGCCGTTGAGTATATAATTGCATACATACTCGGCTTCTTGCATGTTCAGCACGACCAAGTATTTGCCGGCAAAGGAACTGGTGGCTACTGTCTCTTCGTGCTTGTATTTGCCGTGAATAATTGAGGTGTGATCGCCTTTTTTGTGCTTCTCGACGCTATTCCAAACTTTTGTCACCCACGGGCAAGTGGTGTCCACAATTGTGCAGCCTTTGTCGTTGAGCAGCTTCATTTCCTGCACGCTAGCTCCGAAGGCGGGGAGAATCACTACATCGCCTTTGTCTACCACAGAAAAGTCTTTTTGCCCTGCTTCGACGGGAATGTATTGGATTTGCATCTCCTCCATATCCCGGTTCACCGAGGGGTTGTGGATGATTTCGTTGGTAATCCAGATGCGCTCGGTGGGGAAGTGGGTGCGGGTTTCGTAGGCGATGGCCACGGCTCGCTCTACGCCCCAGCAAAAGCCAAACGCCTCCGCCAGTCGAATCGTGACTTCGCCACGGGTTAATGTGTAATTGTTCTCGCGGAGTTGCTGAATGAGGTCGCTGTGGTACGCCGACTTCATCGCGCCGGAGGCTTCCTCTTCGTGTCCAAATCCCTTGCGGTAGTAATTTTCTGACTGCTGGAGTGACCGTTTGAATGCTTTTGTATCCATGCGCTGCTGTCCCTAGCTTGAATCTTCTTGATTGTAGAATGTCCGGGGGACAGGGCTGCCGGTTTTCTCGGCGCACGCTCGTTGGGTGGGGTGGGGACATGTCTCGTCTTTGCCAGTCGAGCAAGGGTGCCCATCGGTATGTAGAGACGCGACAATTAGCGTATCTACAAGCTCCATCGGTCGAGCAAGGGTGACCATCTGTCG
>CAZJNL010001535.1:0-1505 GCA_964546515.1 uncultured Oscillatoria sp. | reverse complement strand
GCCAAGGAGTCGCAAGGGTTGCGAGGGCTTCTCACCTGTGCTGAGTGTGCCAAATCGGGACGCACTCAGATATCCGCACCCTTCCCTTACTGCCGAATCGACCGTTAAACCCGCCCTTACTGCTTCACGCACTGTGAGGGATGCTTTGATTTTATATTACATTACTGATGAGGCGCTAGCCTACTCAAGAAAAAGCCAACTGCACAAGGGTCTTAATCTTTAAGGAAGCGGGCCGAGTGGGCGGTCGTTTGCTGTACTGAATCCGGCTTGACGTGAATGGACAATGGGGGATTGGGTGAAATGAATAATTTAGTTAAGGAACTGGAAGAACGCAATGCAGAACTGGAGAAAAAGGTCGATGTTCTGACCAGGGAACTGCGGGAAAAAGACCAGTGCCTCTGTGAGGCGCTGGCAGAGATGCAGCGGATGAAGGAACATCTGGTACAGATGGAAAAAATGTCGATGCTGGGTCAGATGGTGTCCGGCATTTCCCACGAGATTAATAACCCGATTAACTTCATCTACGGCAACTTGCCCTATGTGGAGGAACATGTAGAGGCTCTGCTGAAGGTTCTGGAGGCATACCAGTCCGCTTACCCGAGCCACAGCTCTGCGGTGGAAGATGCGCTCTTAGAGGCGGAGCTGGATTTTGTCCTGGAAGATTTGCCGCGCATTGTTGAGTCTATGAAGCTGGGGGCGGACCGGATTCGGGATCTGGTTCTCAATTTGCGGAATTTCTACCGGCTGGATGAAGCGCAGATGAAACCGGCGGATCTGAATGCGGGCATTGAAAGTACGCTGGTGCTGCTGCACAACCGCTACAAGCAAAAGATTGAGATTGTGCAGCAGTTTGGGGATCTGCCACTGGTGGAGTGTCACATAAATCAGCTGAATCAGGTGTTTATGAATCTGCTCAGTAATGCAATTGATGCTCTGCAGGCGAAGGAAGCGAGTAATGGCTGCTGCGAGTCGAAGCGAATTGCGATCGAGACTCAAGCGCTGAGCGCAGACCGAGTTTCGATCAGTATTTCGGACAACGGGCTCGGTATGCCTCCAGATGTCGTGGCGCGAGTGTTTGAGCCGTTCTTCACCACTAAACCGATGGGCGTGGGCACCGGCTTGGGGCTGTCCATTTCCCACCAGATTGTCACCCAAACCCACGGAGGCGAAATCTATTGCCTTTCGACGCCAGGTGTTGGCACTACCTTTATTGTGGAACTGCCGGTGCGCCAGTCCAAGGCGTGCGAACAGGTTGGCTGCCCACAGGAGGCAATCTTGGTAAATAAATCTTAATTGAGCGGGCCGGTTTAAAATCTATCCAGGGGAAGGTTCAGGCTAAACGCCAGGTCAATTAGATGTAGAGGGAGGTGAGAGATGATTTATAAAGTAAATATTAAAAGCCAGTCAACGCCAACGGCAAAAGATCCCCCCCTACCCCTCCCCTTAAAAAGGGGGGGAACTCTTAAGCCCCCCTTTTTAAGGGGGGTTGGGGGGATCTAGATTTT
>CAZJNL010001534.1:0-1508 GCA_964546515.1 uncultured Oscillatoria sp. | reverse complement strand
TTTGGCCACTTGGCTGTCATCTTCGTCTGGTTGAGCGGCGCGTATTTCCACGGCGCTAAGTTTTCCAACTACGAAGCTTGGCTGAGCAATCCGACCGGCATCAAGCCCAGCGCTCAAGTCGTCTGGCCAATTGTCGGTCAAGAAATCCTCAACGCCGATGTGGGCGGTGGCTTCCACGGGATTCAGATCACCTCCGGTCTGTTCCAGCTGTGGCGGGCTTCTGGCTTCACTAACAGCTTCCAGCTGTATGTAACAGCGATTGGGGCGCTGGTGATGGCAGGTTTGATGCTGTTCGCCGGGTGGTTCCACTACCACAAGCGGGCTCCCAAACTGGAATGGTTCCAGAATGTGGAGTCGATGATGAACCACCACTTGGCAGGTTTGCTGGGTCTGGGCTGCTTGTCTTGGGCGGGCCACCAGATTCACGTCTCCTTGCCTGTGAACGCCATGCTGGATGCCATCGATGCCGGCAAGCCGCTGACCTTCAACGGCAAAGTAATCGCCAGCGTCGCGGACATCCCGCTGCCCCATGAATACGTCTTGAACACAGACGCCATGGCGCAGTTCTTCCCCAGTTTCGCCAAGGGCTTGACTCCCTTCTTCACCTTGAACTGGGGTGAGTATGCCGACTTCTTAACCTTCAAGGGCGGTGTGAACCCGGTCACGGGTGGGCTGTGGCTGACCGATACAGCTCACCACCACCTGGCTCTGGCTGTGCTGTTCATCATCGCCGGTCACATGTACCGGACTAACTGGGGCATTGGCCACAGCATGAAGGAAATCCTGGAGGCTCACAAAGGCCCCTTCACGGGTGAAGGCCACAAGGGTCTCTACGAAATCCTCACCACGTCCTGGCACGCTCAGCTGGCTCTCAACCTGGCCATGATGGGTTCGCTCAGCATTATCGTGGCCCATCACATGTATGCGATGCCTCCGTATCCGTACATCGCCATCGACTACCCGACTCAGCTGTCCCTGTTCACCCACCACGTGTGGATTGGCGGGTTCCTGATTGTCGGTGCCGGCGCTCACGCCGCCATCTTCATGGTGCGCGACTACGACCCAGCTAAGAATGTCAACAACTTGCTGGATCGCGTCATCCGTCACCGGGATGCCATCATCTCTCACCTCAACTGGGTGTGCATTTTCCTCGGCTTCCACAGCTTCGGTCTGTACATCCACAATGACACCATGCGTGCCTTGGGCCGCCCCCAAGACATGTTCTCCGATACGGCGATTAAACTGCAGCCGGTGTTCGCCCAGTGGGTGCAAAACCTGCACTTCCTGGCTCCCGGCAATACCGCTCCCAACGCTCTGGCACCCGCCAGCTATGTCTTCGGCGGCGATGCGGTGGCAGTTGCCGGTAAGGTGGCTGTAATGCCGATTACCTTGGGTACGGCAGACTTCATGGTGCACCACATCCACGCCTTCACCATTCACGTCACCGTCCTGATTCTGCTCAAGGGCGTGCTGTTCGCCCGCAGCTCCCGCCTGATTCCCGACAAGGC
>CAZJNL010001533.1:0-1508 GCA_964546515.1 uncultured Oscillatoria sp. | reverse complement strand
GATTTTGGAACCGCCATAATCTATCTGGTCGAGTTCCGCGATTTCCCCAGACTGGACAATGCAGTCATTCACAAAGCTGCGGATAGCAGTCAGCATCCCCGCCACCATCTCAGACTCCAATTTCTGGCTGTCAGAGCGCTGCGCCTCAGAAATCACCAGACCCGATCCTTTGTGAATCAAAAAAACAGCCTGGACCATATAGGGCATGGACTCCGTGAGGATTAATTCCCCCTCAGAGACTCCCTGGATTTTGGCGCGAAGCTTGCGGTAGATTCCCTCTGGGCTTAAGGCATTTGCGACCTTTTCATTGATGGAGCGAATGGCTTCCGCCAAGTATTTAGAAATTGTGCTGCCTATCACCGGATACAGGGCATCCACCATCGCGTCCCGCTCCAGGTTAATCTGTTCCTTGATGGCTGCGCCCATTTCTGGTGCCAGGGTGCTGACGATCTCCTCCCGATCCAGTCTAATTTGCTCCCTGATGGCTGCGCCCATTTCTGGCCCGATCGCTCTGGCGATTTCCCTTGGGGAGTCGCTGATCTGTCTGGAAATTGCCGCCGGTATCAAGTCGGCTATGGCTGCACTCATTGCCTCCTTGTCTTCCAGGCTTCTTCCCTTAATCACTTCATCAATGATTGGCACGATCGCCCTGACAACTTCTTCTTTTGAATCAGCGACCTTCAGACTCAAGATGTCAGCAATCCAAGGCAGCAGCAGCTTAATCAATTCCTCGGGATCGTAAATCTGATGCTCCAGATTGCCCAGTTTATGTTCAATCGTTGCCAGCAGGTGACGCACCCCGGGCAGTTCCGAATCCAGCAGGAGCTTTTTCACGCGCTCGAAGTCGGACACTACGGAGCCGACAATAAGATTCTGCAAGCGCTCAACCGGATTGCCAATATCATCCTCGGCGCTCGCCACCGGCAGCTGGGACTCTTCGGCTCGCTCCACCGGCATCTGGGGCTGCTCTCGCCCGATTAGCAGACTGTCAAATGCCGTCTTCGGCGCATCTAAATTCTCCTGAGATAGCCTGGACTCTTCCGCCGGCATCCCCCAACTTTGGGGCGGCTCTAACAAGGCTGGCAGATTATCAAATACCGCGATTAGTTCGTCTGCATTCTCCTGAGATAGCGGTAACTCTTCTGCTTTCACCTCCCGCCTCGGGCGGGGGGGTGACACGATTGGCAGCTTTTCAATAGCCGCGATTAGAGCATCTAAATTATCATTAGATGCCAGAGTATTGTCTGCCGGCGCTGACTGCGGGGGCTGAACAGCCCTGCTGTCTGTCCCCTCCACAGGAGTGTCTGAAACCTCTAGCCCCACCGGCACACCCGGCGGGTGCTCTTCTGCCGATTCTACCTGGAAAGCCGGCTGTTTTAGCCGGTCACAATCCCCCGAAACCGGCGTCTCCTCTTCGATACGCCCCACCGGCACACCCGGCGGGTGCTCCCCAGCCGATTCTACCTGGAAAGCCGGCTGTTTTAGCCGGTCACAATCCCCCGAAACCG
>CAZJNL010001532.1:0-1512 GCA_964546515.1 uncultured Oscillatoria sp. | reverse complement strand
AGGGGCGCAGCCCAAAATCCCACATTTTCCGGTTCATCGTCATGGCGTTGCCGTGCCGGTGAATCGTCATGGCTGCGCACAGGGGGGCGTGGCGTGCGCCTTCCGCTCCTATTCTAGCATTGGTGACGGCACCGGACACCACCGGCGAGGCGTCGAGGCGACCAAAAATAATCCCGTCGCGAGAGTTTGCCCAGCTGGCTTCGCGGTTGAGTTTGACGTTCAAACCGTATTTGCGGAAAAACCCTTTTTTCCAGGCTATCGCAAAGGGAGCGCAGTCATTCACCGGCACATACCCCACCGTCAAATTGGGTTTTTCCAAGGTTTGGGGGTCTACCACTTGTTCGATTGCCAAGGCTTCTTCCGTCAGCCCTGTAGCAGACCGGTCGGCATTAATGGCGCAAGAGGAAAGTGCCATGCCGGCTGCTGTCGCTCCCATGCCTTGAAGAAACTCCCGCCTGCTCCAGTGATTTGGGGATTTGTCACTCATCTTCAGTCTCCCTCAATCTTGCAAAATTACTCCCGGGCAGAATTCAGAAGCCCGAATATTTTTGACTTCCGAATTCTCGCTCCTGGCTCCTGAAACTGACAGCTAGCCTTTACTGAGATCGTGCCGGTCTTCTGTGCGTTACCAATTCCTGAATTTTGCCAACCGCCCAGTCGAGGACTAACCCCGTTAATCCAATCACCAGTATAGCCAGAAACACAGAACTCAGGTTGAGCCTGCTCCACTCATCCCACACAAAAAAGCCAATGCCAATCCCCCCGGTGAGCATTTCTACGGCGACGATGACGAGCCACGCTATTCCCAAACTAATCCGCAAGCCGGTGAATATGTAGGGCAAACTTGCCGGCCAAATAATTTTGGTAATCTGCCGCCAGCGGGGCATTTCCAGCACCCGCGCCACATCGAGATAATCTTTGGAAACGCTCGACACTCCCAGGGCGGTGTTGATAATCGTTGGCCACAGAGAGGTGATGAAGATAACAAAAATCGCCGAGGGATCAGCCAGGTTAAAGATAGCCAAGGCAATCGGCAGCCAAGCGAGCGGCGATACCGGCTTGAAGATTTGAATGATGGGATTGAGCGCCAGCATCGCTTGTCTGGACATCCCGATCAGAAACCCCAGGGGAATCGCGACAATCGCACCTAAGGAAAACCCCAGCAAGACGCGGCGTATGCTCGCCAGCAATAACCAGCCTATTCCCAAATCTCCCGGTCCGCGCTGGTAAAACGGATTGACGATGTAATCCCAATTCGCGACTAGCGCCTGCACTGGATTGGGCATCAATTCGCTCTGGAAGCTGGCCACTACCCACCACAGGATGATAATTCCCAGAAATCCTGCTGCCGGCAGCAATACCACCTCCCGCAATATCACGGGTTTCGCCCGTTTCCAGGCGGCTTGTCCGGCAACTGCAATCGAAGATAAATTCAGCTGAATAGCCATTATAAACTCCTCAGAGTCAAGGGTGGGACACTCGAACCAACCGGAGACACTGACGAGATCGAAC
>CAZJNL010001531.1:0-1513 GCA_964546515.1 uncultured Oscillatoria sp. | reverse complement strand
CCTCTTTCTTCTTCCTTCGGGCGCGTACTTGGCGTCAATGCGGTTCATTATTAAACCCCATATCAATTCGCCAACAGTCTCATATAATCTGCAAGTCCCATTCCGGCAAACAGGTCAGGAGCCTTGACTGGCAGGGAGTTTCAGAAGCCAGCGCCACCTCACCGGCAGCCGGTGCCGCCAGATACGAAGCAGAGGCTATCCTAGAAAGCGGGATAACTTCACACGCTTAACAAAATCCTCAGCCAATCGCAAGAAGCGAGAATCCCCTCTGGTAGCTCATGGATCACGCAACCGCCCGTAACTTCGTCATCAATCAGGGAACCGCTCTGCTAACCCAGAAAAATCCCGACGCTCTCCTGATGCTGCTCAAGCAGGGCAAACCGCCGATTCCCGGTCAAATGACCTCTATCTTATTAGCATTGAAAGTCCTGTTTGACGCCCTGAAGGACTCCCCCAGCTTCGACCGGCAGCTGGCTTGCGCCCTGCACCTGCTGGCGTTTGAAAGCCGCCAGCTGTTTGTATATGGCCAGATGGCAGGGGTCGATTGGCCACCGCTGTTGAACGAAGACCTCAACCGGCTGGCGCTGGCTGTCAAGAGCATCTTTACCGGCGTCTGGCAAACCTAGTTGGAGGAACACAGAATACTCGTGATTACAGGTAAAACCAAACTGCTAGGAGTGATCGGTCATCCGGTGGAGCATTCCCTGTCGCCGGTGATGCACAATGCCGCAATTGCTCATCTGGGACTGGATTATGTTTATCTCCCCTTGCCGGTGAAACCGCAGGATCTGCAGGCAGCTGTTGCCGGCTTTGCCGCTATCGGTTGGGTGGGATTTAGCGTCACCATTCCCCACAAACAAGCTATTTTGCCCTTTTTATCGGAAGTCTCCCCGGTTGCCCGCTCGGTGGGTGCCGTTAACACCGTCTGGCACACCGGCAGCGGCTGGGCAGGCACAAATACCGATGTCGAGGGCTTTCTCGCTCCCCTGCTCGCCTGCAATCGGGATTGGAGCCAAACTTCAGCACTAATTTTAGGTGCCGGCGGCGCTGCGCGGGCCGTTGTCGCCGGGTGCGCCCAGTTGGGCGTTCGGGAAGTTCGCGTCGTCGGGCGTCACCGGCACAAACTGGAAGCATTCCAGCACAGTTGGGTTAATTCCTCCGTGCCGGTGCTGGCCACCCACACCTGGGAAGAACTGCCCCAGCTGCTCCCCCAATCCTCCCTGCTGGTTAACACCACGCCGGTGGGGATGTATCCCAACGTTGACGAGATGCCGGTGAGTGCGGCTGAGATGGCGGCACTGCCCGCCGGTGCCATTGTCTATGACCTGATTTACACCCCCAACCCCACCCAATTTCTCAAAGCCGCTCGTTCCACAGGCGCGATTGCTATTGATGGGCTGGAAATGCTCGTTGGGCAAGGAGCCGCTGCCTTGCAAATCTGGCTGCAGCAGCCAGTGCCGGTGGGTGTCATGCGCCAATCCCTGCGCCAGCACCTTGGCTTACGGAGTTGACC
>CAZJNL010001530.1:0-1513 GCA_964546515.1 uncultured Oscillatoria sp. | reverse complement strand
GATAAATCGCGTCTCTACAAGAGATTTGCAATAACGGTGCCGGCAGACTAAATATTACTTCCTAAGAAATTATCGAAAACATACTCGCCCAACGCCCTTCCTGCTGTTAACCCGTCTTCGTTGGCTGAGGCGAAATGAATGCCGCCGTAAATCCGGCTCATACCGGCTTCGGAAGCCGCTTGTGTGAAGCTTTCAAATGAGCGCCTCACTTCTGGGAGTCCGGCTGAATCTGTGGTAAAATTAATGTTCTCCCCAAAGAAAGATGTCAGTATGGCATCGGCAGCTCCACTGAATGTGCTGTGCCCGGAAACATATTCCGGGAAGGGCGGAGTTGCGAGCAGCGGCGTCCAGTTTGGATCGCTAGCTGTTTGAGGATTGCTATCGCTTTCTGCTTGCTGAATTGCCGTAATCGGTCGCCAGAAATTGTAGGTGTATTTGGCATCCCATGCTATAATACCGGCATCTGCCATTGCGATGTTGAGCAGCGCGAACAGGCGGGCATTTTCAGCTAAGGTACTGCCCTGTTGCAGGGAGACATCTTGCGCAATTTCGTTCCAGTGTCCGGGGGGAGTGTAGGTGCCGCCTCCATCCGCCCAAAATTGCGCAATTTCTGTCTGTTCTGCGGTGCGTGCTGTGCTGTTGCTGCCGCCTAATTCTTTGACTAAATTCAATTCTGTGCTATACTCTTCACTGTCAAGTGCCGGCGGGCCGGCGGGGCGGAATTGCTCACCGTTTGTCATGGCAAATGGTGTGACATTTTGCCACTGCGGGAGCAATGCCGGTGCGAAACCGGGTGGCGTCGGTTGCCACTCTCCCGGATTAGTTCCTGGCGTGTACTGCACTGTGGCATTTGAACCGTCTGTACTCCGCCATTGCAGGATTTCATCGGCGACGGATTGCCCTAAATTGACGCCATCTGTTTCTGAAACCCCGTCGGGGATTTCTGCGAGAGACGCCTGTAGCGCTGTGTCGAAGGTTGCGGTTTGTTGCGGGTAAAGATTGACTAAGACGCGGTGCGCTGCTGCTGCTGCTGCTGCTGCTTCTGCTGATGCGCCTTCGGGTGCGTTAGCTTCCACACGGTAGATTTCGCCGGTTTGCTCAATGGCGTTCACGGCGTCATAGATGGCGGCGTGAACCATTGCCATATTGCGTGACGCTAGGGGGGGTGCGGTTTTATCCTGCTTTACTGCATTTAAAAGTGTCTGGTTCCAATCGAGTACGGCGTCTCCCTCTGGAGTTGGCAAGAAGTTTGATTTGCTGATAGTGCTGCTGTCAACTCCCTGCAATACGGCTATTATCTGGTTGGTGGTTTTGTTTTCCAGAATAGTGTTGCCTGCGTTGGTGCCGGTGCCGGCTACTATGTTTATAGAGTCAAAGGTCAAACTGCCGGTTAATTCAATTAAATCCTGACCTTTGCCAAAGTCGGAAATTACATCGGTTTCGGTGCCTTTGCCAATCCGGAATATGTCATTTCCCTCGCCGCCAGTTAAGCTGTCTGCGCCCAAGTCTCCGC
>CAZJNL010001529.1:0-1514 GCA_964546515.1 uncultured Oscillatoria sp. | reverse complement strand
AATTATTTTGGCCGGTGGCGATAATCAAGTTCACCTTCTTGATCAAACCATTTTCATCCACCTGATAGTGGTGGAACAGCGTACCGCGCGGCGCTTCGCTGACGCCGATACCTTCCAATTGGTTAATACCGGCAGTAGCGCGAGTCCGGGGCGAGACAATATCCGGGTCATTCACCAGCTGCTCAATGTACTCAAGGGCTGCCAGAACCTCAATCAAGCGGGCGTAGTGATAGTAAAACGAAGAAGTGGCCACCCCACCGGCCCGGTTGCGGAACTCCAGCAACTCTTTGTCAGCAGCCTCTACCCCCATCTTAGAGCAAATATTGAGTCTTGCCAGTGGCCCAACCCGATATATCCCTTCCGGATAGCCCAGAGGTTTGTAATAGGGGAACTTCAAATAAGACCAAGGTTCCACCGCCTCGCCGAGAAATTCCTGATAGTCATCCTCGCTGAGATTGTCGGCCACAATCTTGCCTTCGCTGTCCACAAAGCGGATGTGACCGCCATAGTGCTCCCAGACACCATCTTTACCCACCAACCCCATAAACAGGGAGGGGAATTTCCCGAAAACTTCCACCTCAGTGGCGAACTGATCCAGCAGGCGCTTAAACAAACCGAGCGCAGTGTTTATCGTATTAAACGACTCCGGAAGGCGCTCCCGTATCCACGTCCGCCCTTCTTCAGACAGGGGAGATCGCACGCCACCGGGAACTGCCCAAGCGGGGTGAATTTTCTTCGCCCCCAACAATTCTATCACTTTCTGACCGAATTGCCGCAACCGAATCCCACTGCGAGCCAAATCCGGGTCAGCCGCCATCAGCCCGAACACGTTTCGCGTGGCGGGATTGCTATCCCATCCTAGCAGAAAATCTGGGCTGCTGAGGTGGAAGAAACTGAGGGCGTGGGACTGGGTAATCTGCCCCAGGTTCATCATCCGCCGCAGCTTCTCGCCGGCAACAGGAACCTTTACCGCCTGAATTTTATCGCCGGTTTTCGCCGCAGCCAGCAAGTGGCTTACCGGACAAATCCCGCAGATGCGGGCCGTTATTCCCGCCATTTCCCACATCGGCCTCTTCTCGCAGAATTTCTCAAACCCGCGAAATTCTACGACGTGAAAGCGGGCGTTTGACACTTCGCCTGCCTCATCCAGAAACACGGATATTTTGGCGTGCCCCTCAATTCGCGTCACTGGATCGATTACAACTGTTTTAGCCATAGAACTCCTCTCTCATTAATTTAGAACTCTGTAGGGTGCGTTCCGCACGAGGGGACGCCCACTACTTATAGGGAATTACCCGCTTTGCGGAACGCACCCCACTTGCCGGTGCTTGCCCACTTGCCGATGCCTTCCGCACGAGCGGACGCGCACTAGGAAAAAAGGAGTTACGATGTGCGTAACGCTACGAGAAGTTTAATTAGAACACGGATGTGTTTCCCTGAATTGTGTCAGCGGTTGCTTGGGATTCCACACGCCCAGCCCTTCTCGCTTTGCCGCAGCTTCAGCGCTGGCAGCA
>CAZJNL010001528.1:0-1519 GCA_964546515.1 uncultured Oscillatoria sp. | reverse complement strand
CCCGTCCCGATAGAAAGGAGAGAAATATCTTGCAATTGGACGTTGTTAAGCTTGTATTTCTGTTTCACCTCTTCAGGGACATCTTTTGACTGGCTGATACTCAGAGCTTGGCTGATGGCAGCCAGAGAGGGATTGTTGGCAGAGACTCCCCCGTCGATATGCGGGAAGAACCACTGTCCAATTTCTTTCTGTGACTCTAATTGATAAGGAGGAAAGTAAGTTGGAGCGGATGAGGAGCAGACACATATCTTCCACAAGGGAATCGGATCGAACCACCGCTCTCCAAGTTCAGGATGGCAGTTGGTAAAAAAGGTCGTGTTGCGATACAGTGTGTCGTAGGCAAGAATCAATATAATTGGACTTTCGATTTGGCTGATTGGAGTATCTCCAAACTGCTCCCTTAACGCATTTTCCAGGCCCTCATGAGAGTATTTGTAGCCCTTGCCGGGAACGACTCCCTCTTTTAGAGCGGTCAGAAAAGGCACTCTAATTTTAGAGGGAAATATACTCTCTCCGGAGTCTTTATATATCTGAATAATTTCGGCACTTGTTAGTCCCTTGGCCACTCCAGCAGTTAAAATTGAGCCGGTGGAAGTGCCGGCAATCATGTCAAAGTATTCGGGCAGGGCTTTCCCCGTCTTTTCCTTGATTTGCCGCTCAACTTCTTGAAGGATTCGGGCAGAGAGTACGCCCCGAATTCCCCCGCCATCAAAACTCAAAATCTTGAAAGTCATAGCAATTGCATTCTCGGGTTAATTGACGTTCGCCAGCCTCAGGCTCCCACCGGCTCCTGATGCACCTGTATCGATTATTTCTCCAGTCTTCAGGCTCTGTCAAT
Organism: uncultured Oscillatoria sp.; assembly: GCA_964546515.1. GTDB lineage: Bacteria > Cyanobacteriota > Cyanobacteriia > Cyanobacteriales > Oscillatoriaceae > Oscillatoria. The sequence continues at coordinate 681 of CAZJNL010001528.1, read as the reverse complement.
AGGCCGGCGCACTTTTAACTATTCCTTAATTATTGTTGCAATACTTCACAATTATTGGAGAGCTATTTGGCCTTTTCAAAAGATGGCTAGATAGCGGGGCAAAATTAGATACAGCCGTGTGTCGCTTGCAGGAAGGGCGTTACAGGGTATAAGTGCGTCCTGGAAGACGAGAATCGCTGATTGCGGTGGTCATCTTTCTCCTGTCCGCCCTTTCCCGCACCGGGTGGGGGGGTAGGGGGTGAGGTTGTTCTTATATAGCGGTTCTAAATGATTTGTGATCCCTGTGGTGGCCAGAAACCCGGTTTCTTTGAGAAACCGGGTTTCTGCGCTCAAGCTGCTTTCCGCTTAGCGTGTTTCTAGCAGAGTTTTGAGGATGAGATAAGCGGAAGTGGCACCGGGGTCTTGATGGCCGGCACTGCGATCGCCCAGGTAGCTGGCTCGTCCTTTCTTTGCCACCAGGGGAATAGTGTTTTTCATCCCCTCTTCTGCTGCTGCTACGGCTTGTTGCAATTCTTCTGCAACGCTCGCACCGGCAGCGATCGCTTGCTGGAAAGCGCTAGCTGCCGGTGAGAGGGCGTCGAGCATGGTTTTGTCGCCCAAATTCGCTTTACCGCGCTGCGCGACTCCTTCCACACCGGCTTGCAGGAGTGCGGAAATATCCTCGCCGGTGAGTTCCTGCTT
>CAZJNL010001527.1:0-1520 GCA_964546515.1 uncultured Oscillatoria sp. | reverse complement strand
GCTGCGGAAGTGAGCCCGGAAGCGTTCCAGGTAATCAGACAGTCGCAAGTGGTTTTCCAGCGGGATTTGCTTGTCCCGCAGTTGCTGGAAATCCTGCAGCAACTGGCGTACCGTCACCGTCTGCCGGCGGGCCAAGTGGCAGGCGATCGCCACCAGGGCCTTAGCTTCCTGCAACTGCAGGGGGCGGCGCTGGCTGTAACGCCGCAGGGGGTTAGTGCTGCGCAGCCGCCACAGCATCACCCGATTGGGGATAATCTCCTGCAGCCCCAGTTCTTGGGCCGCAGCCAGGATTTCTTCTGAGCCTCTGAGATTCAAGGCTTCTATGGCCAGTAGAATCAAATCTATTTGCAACCGGGTGCGGCGCGGACAGCCGTGTTCGGCGATCGGCGGGTCGGGCAGACCGTCCAAAATCAGCGGCTTTGACGTATCGGTCGGACTGTTCGGTGGCATTACGCTTAGGGAACCGTGCATGCTAGCTGCCAGGAAGGATAAACTGGACTGGGCGATATGGAATTTCTCACGGCTGGCCAGCAAAAATTTCTGACTCGCCGTATTGACATTTTTGCTATAGTGTTGTAATTGCGCCGCATACAAGCCGAAGTGGGTTGACAATTCGGCTCTCCCGCCGCAGAAATCTGGGGACAAACCAGCAGACAATCTTATCCCGATCGGCGTTTTCGGGTTGTCAGAGGAGGACGAGGGCAGAGGCAGTCAGCAAGGTCTGGAATGCCGGCGCAGATCCGATGGTAAATTCTAGTGTAGGATTTTTGTCGCGTCCACCTGTCAGCCGGTGGGCGGTTTGCCAACCGGCAGTGCGCCACAGATGCGGACAGCCATCACAATTTTTACTCATAAACTCATGGATCTGAAGTCTCTGATTCGCGACATTCCAGATTTTCCCAAACCGGGAATTATGTTTCGGGATATCACCACGCTCCTGCGCCACCCAGAGGGGCTGCGCTACACCATAGACACGATGGCAGAAAAATGTGCCGGTTTCGGAACCGACTACATTGTGGGCATGGAGTCGCGAGGTTTTATTTTTGGAGCGCCCCTGGCTTACAAACTGGGGGCTGGCTTCGTGCCGGTGCGCAAGCGGGGCAAGCTGCCGGCTGCAGTTCACTTCGTCGAGTACGAGCTAGAGTACGGTACAGACCGGCTGGAAATGCACCAGGACGCCTTGCTCCCCGGAAGCCGGGTGCTGGTGGCTGACGACCTGCTGGCCACGGGCGGCACCGCAAAAGCGACCGCCCAGATGTTGCAGCTGGTGGGCTGCGAGATCGTGGGTTTTTGCTTCGTCATCGAGCTGGCCGGCTTGGGCGGGCGTCACAAACTGCCCCAGGGCGTGCCGGTGGTGACGCTGGTTGAGTATTAGGGGTGGTGGGTCATTGGTCATTGGTCACTGGCTAATGGCTAATGGCTAGTATCTTATTATATATCGGTTCTAATTGAGGGGTGAAAATTCTTTTTTAAAGAAACCGCCAAGACGCCAAGAACGCCAAGGAAAGAAAAGAGAGATG
>CAZJNL010001526.1:0-1522 GCA_964546515.1 uncultured Oscillatoria sp. | reverse complement strand
CTGCGTCTTTCCCGGTTAGGGGTAGAACCATTCTATCCCCTAACCCGACAGCCGCAACGCCACGCCTCTATTCAAAGCCTTGAGTTCTCCAAGGCACTGGATCGACAGACTTGCCGTGTACATACAAACCCCAGTGCAGGTGGGGGCCGGTGGAAGCGCCGGTTGAGCCGAGTGCGCCAATCACCTGACCGGCTTTGACAAAGTCACCCTCCTTGACGTTAATCTGGCTCAGGTGCAAATAAATACTGGTCACCCCCTGACCGTGGTCAATGCCAACGCAGTTACCGTGAACCTCGAACCCGTCTGCTTCCCGCCCCACTAAACCAACGCGACCGGCTGCCGGTGCCAGCACCGGCGAGCCATAGTCACCCGCGTAGTCCACCCCCCGGTGGTAATAGTCTTCCGCAAATTTACCATTATAATAGCGGCGAACCCCGTAAATCGTTGTGATTTCACCGGCGTTAGGCCGCAGGAAAGGCCCATTCCAGAATTTTTGCGGCGTGTCTAATTTTTTGAAGGCGTCTACGCGGTCGAATTCATAGTCGCTGACGTCCTCGTCTTTCCCGGGCGGCAGCCAGATGGACTGCGTGGGAAAGTCGCGATCTCGCACCCGCACGGCTAAATTGCGCACCTGACCCTCACCGGCCACCTGGATTTGCCAAGTTCCGGGCCGGTCTAAGGGCGTCGTGGGCAGCAAGGCGCGAAAGCGATTCTGGCCAATTGGGAAGGTGGGGTAGGTTTCCTTATTTGCGGAAACCGTTGGGTTCTCCGCCCCACCGGCATCTACCTGGACTGTCACCGACAGGGTGTCCCCCAGTTGGGGATTGGCCGGTGCCAGCTGCACTTGCAAAGCCCGCACCGGCAGCGCTAAGCTAGCCAAAGTCAAAGCCATGCCCGCTCTCAGGACTGTCAAATGCCAGCCTGCTTGCTTTTGTCGCTGCGCTGGGGCAGAATCGCCGGCAGCAATTCGTCTCAGGCGTGGGGTTAAACCCAGCCACTGATTCCACAGATCGTTCTTTTTGTGCGAGGGAGTCATACAGCGTTGGGATTCAGTGTCTATCGGCTTTTAGACTAGCGTTTTGCAAATCCAGTTTCCAGTCCTTTCCATCTATTTTCCGGCTACAGGGACCGGGAAACCATTCGCCCCGCCTGCGTTCACCCCGGGAACTGATTCTTTGCAATTGCCACAACAGTGGCGAGGCTATATCTTACCTTAAGGCTTGCTTGGCGTCAAGCTTTTTCCGCTCCCCCTGCGGGGGCAACTCCCACGCAACTTTTGAATTCCCCCGCTCAAAAATCGTTTCTGACTTTCCCGCCCTTTACACTCTCTTTTGAAAAGCCAATTCCTAAAGCTATTACAACCCCTATAGCGGTTCGTTCTTGAGTTTGAAAAAAATTTTTTATAAACCGCCAAGACGCCAAGATGCGCTTCGCGCCGCTGCGCTAACGCCAAGGAAAGAGAAGAGAGAGGATTTCACCAATCATTTAGAACTGCTATATAAACATTAAGTAGTTATTTTAT
>CAZJNL010001525.1:0-1525 GCA_964546515.1 uncultured Oscillatoria sp. | reverse complement strand
AGAACGCCGAATCGCGTCTCTCTACAATGCCGTCGCAACCGTTCATGATATCAGTTGCCACAAACAGCCGGCAACTGACTGCTGAAAAAATCTCAAACCTTTTCCTGAACATTTTCGCCCAGCAAGCCGCCCGGTTTGAAGGCTAAAATTACCACCAAAACTGCGAACACCCAAGCATTTGTCCACCGGCTCGACAGGTACTGGTCACTCAAAGCAGACAGCAATCCGATCGACAATCCCCCCAGCATTGCGCCGAAGATGTTGCCAATCCCCCCCAGCACTGCTGCTGTGAAAGCCCGCAAACCCGCCGTGAATCCCATTGTAAACACAATCGTGTTGTTGTACAGCCCCACCAGAAGCCCAGCCGCCCCCGCCAGCGCCCCGCCCAGCAAAAATGTCAGGGCAATAATCCAATCCACATCAATGCCCATTATCAGAGCGGCGTCCCGGTTTTGAGCCGTCGCTCGCATCGCCTTTCCCAGACGGGTTTTCTGCACAAACAGCTGCAGTCCAACCATCAAGCCAAGGGCAACAACCAAGACAATTAAATCTTTGGTTGTGAACGAAATATTGCTCTCAATTCCCATCGCTTTCAGAATCTCAATGCGGGGCAATAAGTCTGGAAAGCTCTTTGGCGCTGCTGCGTTCCCCCCCATAATGGGAATAAAAGATTTGAGTCCCCCCCAAAACAGTCCGGCATTCTGGAAAATAAAGGAAACTCCAATCGCGGATATCAGCGGTGCCAGCCGGGGGGCGTTGCGCAAAGGCCGGTAGGCGTATCTTTCTGTAACAACATTTAATGCAGCACAAAGACCGGCAGATATTAGCAAGGCAACTAACATGGCTGGAATGCTAGCGCTGAGGGGAGCACCGTCTCCGACGCCAAACGCACCGATGGCTGTCAGGGAAGCAAACGCCCCCAACATGTACAAATCCCCGTGAGCGAAATTGATCAGCTCAATAATGCCATAAACCAAAGTATAGCCCAAGGCAATAATAGCAATAACCGCACCGTTGACCAGACCAACTAAGATTTGTTGAATCAGGACTTCCGGGTTGCGGACAATATCCCCCACAATGCGGGGCAAGTCCAACCCGGCAATCGGGCCTAACAGTAAGACTAGGTAAATGACAGCCAGGTACACAAGTGGCTTGTGCCATTGTTTCATAGGGATTTGGCTCTAAAAAGCAGAGTGCGTTTTCTCGTTTTCGGACAGTCCTCACCGGCAGCGTGTTGGCCACCAGCGGTGAAAATAGTTTGCAGGGGCGGGAAAACCTTCAATCTGTGTGGCAGACAGAAGCTGAGTATTGTGCATTTAATTTGCACTATCACCCCTATCCCCTCCTTCTCTCGTTCCCAGGCTCTGCCTGGGAATGCCTCTTTGGAGGCTCTGCCTCGTTGCCCCGTTCTTACAACAAGCAGATTAAAAGCATAACAGCTTATTGGCAAACCCGCCCCCAGGCAGTCTCTACTCTAACTCAAGTTGCTACTTACAAGTGAGTCAGGGTAGATCCCCCCGGGGGG
>CAZJNL010001524.1:0-1526 GCA_964546515.1 uncultured Oscillatoria sp. | reverse complement strand
CCGGCTAGGGGGGGATCTCACCTGACTCACTGGTAAGTAGCAACTTGGGTTATAATACACCCCTCACAGCCGGCGAATCCCATCCGCCAGCCCCCGACAGATGCCGGTGAGGAAATCCAAATTCAGCGTCTCCATCCTATCACTAGGATCGTGATAGTGCGGATTGCGCATATTAGCCGTATCCGTCACCATCATCGCCCGGTATCCCCTATCCCAAAACGGCGCATGATCACTTCTCCGCGTATCCCGAACAATTGTACCCCGATTCGGCACCGGCAGCCACTCGCTGGGAATGCCGGCTTTCCGAATGCTTCCACTCAGGCGAATCAAATCAGGAATCGTGCGCAAATTCCCAATCAACGCAATATAATCTCCCCGATTGGGGGAAAATCTTTCCAATCCCGCCGGATAGCGCTGCGAACCAGGCGCAGGATTGCAGTAACCCAGCATTTCCAAAGACAACATCAACCGGATTTTTTGCCCCTCTTGCTTCAATTCAGCTGCGCAGTGGTTGCTTCCCCCCAACCCAAATTCTTCCATATCAAACGCAACCAGTCGGATGGGATAATTTGCCTGCTCCCTGGCGAACATCCGGGCAAATTCCAGCAGCACCGCCACCCCCGTCGCATTGTCATCCGCTCCAGGAGAACCCAATACGGCGTCATAGTGAGCGCCAATTAAAATAATAGGCTTCTTTTTACCCCCACCGGCACCCCGTTCAGGCAGATTCAGCAGCAGATTCTGGTGTTTTCTCCCCCCCGCCTCAAACGTGCCGGTTTCCACCTCCCCCCATTTTCCCAACTCTTGGCGGATGTACTCCCGCACATAGAAATGTCCTTCCGTCGCCAAATACGGATCGCGTTCGCGAACCACATGACTGAGGTGAGTTTGCAACCTTTCCTTTAAATCCAAACTTCACTCCTCCTTTGCAGTATCCGCCCAGCACTACTATTCGCAGATGCGTACTGTAGAGACGCGACATATCGCGTCTCTACACCCCTCAGACTACAAACCGGCTTTCCCCCGCCCCAAAACAGCAGCAGCACCCGCTCCCGATTCGCTGAGTAATTTCCTCTACTTTATACTTCAACTTGGAGTCGCACTGACTTCAACAGTACAGTCGCGTTGCTCCCTCGTTACTATCTGAGGAAATATCAGCCCTCTAGTTGGGTGCTGCTGTTGTTGGATGAGACAGATGTTATATTTAACAGCGCTTTTTACCTCATGTACTCTACTGTGGACTTGGCTGTTGTATCTGTCAGAGAAGCTTATTCGCTTCTGTTCTTACTTTAGCAGATTTCCAATCCCCGTCAAGCACTTGTCACGAAACTTTACATTAAAACAGGCAACCTGCTTTCCCCGCCAAAACCAATACCAATGCCTCCGCCCAGCACTACTATTCGCAGATGCGTACTGTAGAGACGCGACATGTCGCGTCTCCACACCCCTCAGACACGGTTTGGACTAAAGTCCTTACTGCAAACCGGCTTTCCCCCGCCCCAAAACAGCAGCAGCACCCGCTCCCG
>CAZJNL010001523.1:0-1527 GCA_964546515.1 uncultured Oscillatoria sp. | reverse complement strand
GTAGTTGGGCTTTAGCCCAAAAGTTTGTAGTTGGGCTTTAGCCCAAAAGTTCGCAGTTGGGCTTTAGCCCGACAAGGTTCGTAGTTGGGCTTTAGCCCAACCTGCCCGCAGTTGTAGCGCAGCGGCTCCGCAGGAGCATCGCGACTGCCCTAAAATAAGCGGTGGATTGCAATTCAAACAACCAATGGCTCGCACACCGACCATCTCATTTGACAGGGGCACTCTCATCCTGCACCCGCCGCCGAGGGGCAAAGCCTGGGTGGACTTTGCCACTTGGGACGACAGGGTGGAGAAATTCCGCATACCGGCAATCCACTACCGCCCCCTGGTAGAAGCCCTGCAAGCCGAGGGCGTCGCCTTCACCGACGAAGCTAAAGGATTTCAGCCCCTCGAACTCGTCCCTAGCTTGGAAATGCCCCCCTACCGGCACCAGCAAGAAGCCCTGGCGGCTTGGAAGCAGGCGGGGCGCAAAGGCGTCGTGGTGCTCCCCACCGCAGCCGGCAAGACTTATCTCGCCCAGCTCGCCCTGCAAGCCACCCCCCGCAGCACCCTGATTGTGGTGCCCACTCTCGACTTGATGCACCAGTGGTACGCCCACTTAGTCGCCGCTTTTCCCGATGCCGAGGTGGGGCTGCTGGGGGGCGGTTCGCGGGACAAAACGCCTATCTTAGTCGCCACCTACGACAGCGCCGCCATCCACGCCGAAGCGCTGGGCAACCGCTACGCCCTGATTGTCTTTGACGAGTGCCACCACTTGCCAACCGACTTTAACCGGGTGATTGCAGAATATGCGATCGCACCCTACCGGCTGGGGCTGAGCGCAACGCCGGAAAGGTCAGACGGCAAACACTCGGATCTCAACATCTTAATTGGGCCGGAAGTTTATCGCAAAACGCCTGAGGAACTGAAGGGAGGCGCACTTGCCGACCACGAAATTGTGCAAATTAAAGTCAAGCTGTCGCAAGTTGAGCGCGATCGCTACAGCCAGCTGATGAAAGAGCGCAACGAATTCTTGCGGGAAGCAGGCATCTCCCTCGGCAGCCTGGACGGGTGGCAGCGGTTTGTCCAAGCCAGCTGCCGGTCGCCGGTGGGACGCCGCGCCATGCTCGCCCACCGGCAAGCCAAGGAAATCGCCCTCGGCACGGACGGAAAGCTGAGGATTCTGGCGGATTTGCTGGCGCAGCACTACCCGGAACGCACTCTTATTTTCACAGCTGACAACGCTACGGTTTACCGCATTTCCCAGGAATTCCTCATACCGGCGATCACTCACCAGACGCCGGTGAAGGAGCGCCACGAAGTTCTCAGCCGGTTTCGCACCGGCGAGTACAGAGCCCTAGTGGCGTCTCACGTTTTGAATGAGGGGGTGGATGTCCCAGAGGCGCGGGTGGCGATCCTGCTGTCGGGGACGGGATCGGTGCGGGAGTACATTCAGCGCTTGGGGCGGGTGTTGCGCAAGGGGGCGGATAAGGATAAGTTGGCGATTCTCTATGAGGTGGTGGCGGAGGATACCGCTGAGGAGGGGAC
>CAZJNL010001522.1:0-1530 GCA_964546515.1 uncultured Oscillatoria sp. | reverse complement strand
CCCAATGTCCTTGTCGCGTCTCTATATGGGGGTCACTTCTTGCTTTCTTTAATGGAGAAGCCCCGGCGGGTGGGTCTGCTCTCACCTAATTGTACTTGAAAGCGGACTTGATCGCTAATTTCTCCCATTCTCACTTGCAAAGTCCACTCACCGGCAGTCATGGGCCAAAATAGGGAAGGCGATGACTGTGCGGCTAGCTTTTTGCCGTTCAGCCACCATTCCACCGGCGCGGCGGGTGCGCCGGCAAGTTTGAATTCTAAGCGGGAGGATTCTCTCTGGTTGAGCAGGAAATAATCGTCATTTTTAGGAAAAACTATCTTGAGTCCGCGAGAGAATGTGGGGTGCTGCTGCGTTGCCAGCCACTCGTTGTACTCTGGGGATAGCTGTTGGCTGCCTGACTGGCGTTCGTAGGCGCTGAGGTCTTCTGGGTAGAAATATTCCCAAACTACTGAGGGGCAATCTGGTGCCGGTTTCCATCCGGTAATCGCGCAGATAGGGCGCTGCGCGAGATTTTTTGGCGGGGGAAAGCCGGCGGGTTCTTGATGTTCGTGGAGGTGCAGCATGATGCGATTCCACAGGGGCGCTGCGCCGGTGACTCCAGAAACTTGCCGCATGGGGTCGCCGTTGAAATTTCCCACCCATGTGGCTACAGTATAGTCGGTGGTGAAGCCGACTGTCCAGGTGTCGCGAAAATCGGAGGAGGTGCCGGTTTTTACGGCTGCAGGGAAGGGTAAATTCAGCACGGACTCGACGCCAAATGCTGCGGCGCGGGCGTGCCGGTCGCTCAATATGTCGGTAATCAGCGCCCAGGTTGCCGGTGAGTCAATTTCTTTGGTTTCCTGGGGTTTAGAGGCGGAGTCTGGCAACCCGAAATGGGTGACAGCCGGCACCGGCTTTCCCTGTCTGGCTAGGGTGAGATAAGCCCTGGCTAGCTCCCACAAACTGACTTCGCCGCTACCGAGAGTTAAGCCCAGTCCGTAATAGTCTGCGGGATGTTTGAGGTGGTTAAAGCCGAGTTGGTGCAGGCGATCTAAGAATGTCCCGACGCCGGCTTTTTCCAGCACCCGCACGGCGGTAACGTTGAGGGAGTTTGCCAGGGCCACCCTGACGCGCACCGGCCCTAAAAAGGTTTCTTTATTATAATTGGTTGGGCTGTAAAGTTTTGCGCCGGGGATTGCGTAATGTGCCGGCACATCTGCTAAGATGGTATTGGGGCGAATGATGCGCTTTTCTAAGGCTAATTCATAGAGGAAAGGCTTGAGGGTTGAGCCGGGCTGGCGCAGGGCTTGCACTCCGTCGTTGCGCCCCATTTGCGCTTCGTTAAAGTAATCGGGGGAGCCGGCATAGGCTAAAATTTCGCCGGTGCGGTTGTCGATAACTAAGGCGGCGGCGTGGTGGGCGTTTTTTGGGGCGAGGGCGCGAATGATTTGCTCAATTTGCGCTTCAACAAATTGCTGGAGGGGACGGTCGAGGGTGGTTTTGATATGGGAGGGATGCTGTTTTGGCAGTTGGCTGGCTAGCCAGAATAAG
>CAZJNL010001521.1:0-1532 GCA_964546515.1 uncultured Oscillatoria sp. | reverse complement strand
GGTTGGGGGTGAGGGGGATTACAAAAATGGGATGCTCCCGGAAAGGGGTTTGCCGGCACTCTGGAAAACTGCCCTTTTTTCCCTGATCGAGCAAATCCCCCCGGAAGTGCGCCGGCAGCTCAGGGCGATCGCTATTGACGGCACCTCCTCCACTGTCTTGCTGTGCGATAGCGCCGGTGTGCCGGTGACTGAACCCCTGCTCTACAGCGATGCGCGGGGTGCGGAGGTGATGGAATCGCTCAGGGCGATCGCACCTCCCAACCATACCGTGTTGAGCGCTACTTCCAGTCTGGCTAAATTGCTTTGGTGGGTGAAGTGTGCAGACGCGACAGGGGGAGACGCCATCGGGGGAGACGCCATCGGGGGAGACGCTATCGGGAGAAACGCTATCGGGAGAGACGCTATCGGGAGAAACGCTATCGGGAGAAACGCTATCGGGAGAAACGCTATCGGGAGAAACGCTATCGGGGGAGACGCGATGAATCGCGTCTCTACAAGAGGAAAATATTTCCTGCACCAGGCGGATTGGCTGGCGTTTCTGCTGCACGGCAAGTTGGGTGTCAGCGACTATCACAACGCCTTGAAGCTGGGTTACGATCCCGAAACCCTGCGCTATCCCGACTGGATTTACCAGATTGACTCCTTACCGCATTTGCCGGAAATTGTCAAGCCCGGGGAGCCGGTGGGGGAAGTGACAGCAGAAATTGCCAGTCGCTTTGGGTTGCGGCGGGATTGCGCCGTGTGCGCCGGCACCACTGACAGCATCGCCGCCTTTCTCGCTAGCGGTGCGGAATCACCCGGAGAGGCGGTCACTTCCCTGGGTTCCACTTTGGTGCTGAAGCTGCTGAGCCGCATCCGCGCCGATGACGCCCGCTACGGGATTTACAGCCACCGGCTCGGCGACTTGTGGCTGACAGGCGGCGCTTCCAACACCGGCGGCGCGGTGCTGCGGCAATTCTTTACGGATGCGGAGCTGGAAAGTCTCAGCCGGCACATCAACCCCGATCAAGAAAGTCCGCTTGATTACTACCCGTTAACGAAGCCGGGGGAGCGCTTCCCGATTAACGACGCGCAGCTGCAACCGCGACTGCAACCGCGCCCAGACGAGCAGGTGGAGTTTCTGCACGGGTTGCTGGAAAGTATTGCGCGGATTGAGGCGCGGGGGTATCAGCTGTTAAGGGAGTTGGGGGCGACTGCTTTAACGCGGGTTTACACTGCGGGGGGTGGTGCGAAAAATCCGGCGTGGCGGGGGATTCGGGAGCGCCATTTGGGGGTGCCGGTGAGTGTGCCGGTGCGTGTGGAGGCGGCTTATGGTGCGGCGCTTTTGGCGATGCGGGGGGTGGGAAATTGAACCGCAGAGGCGCAGAGGGCGCGGAGGAGGAATCTCGCCTGTGCTCTTCCACCTTCCGCACAACTTAAGAAACCCGGTTTCTTCAAGAAACCGGGTTTCTAGCTACCCGTGCTATTCCAGCTTCTGCACCGGCGCAGTTTTCGGATCGAGGATTTTTTGGGCACCGGCAAACTTAACCGCC
>CAZJNL010001520.1:0-1532 GCA_964546515.1 uncultured Oscillatoria sp. | reverse complement strand
GGTAACGATGGCGGAACTGGCAGAACTGGATGACGCCATCGCTGAAGAATTTGCCCGCGCAGCTTTGGCGATAAACACCGGCTCCCCGCCTGCTGAGCTGATTGGCTCTCACGGCCAAACTGTCTACCACCGGCCACCTGGGGACACGGCTCGTCGGCCCGCACGACTGGGATACAGTCTGCAGCTGGGGCGCGGTGCGGTTATTGCGGAGTTGACCGGCATTCCCACGGTGAGCAATTTCCGGGCGGCTGATATCGCCGCCGGCGGACAGGGTGCGCCCCTGGTGCCGAAGGTGGATGTCTGTTTGCTGAGTCACCCGAAGGAGTGCCGGTGCGTGCAAAATATTGGCGGGATTGGAAATGTTACTTTTATACCGGCTACAAACACTCCCGACTGGGAGCTTGGCATCCGGGGGTGGGACACCGGCCCGGGCAACGTGCTGCTGGACATAGCGGTGCAGCACTTGACCGGCGGGGCACAAACTTACGACAAAGATGGCGCTATGGCAGCCACCGGCAGCCCTTGCACCGCGCTGGTGGAGGAGTGGCTGCAGCACCCATTTTTTCTGCAGCCGCCGCCTAAATCCACAGGTCGGGAATTGTTTGGGGTGGAGTATTTTCAGCGCTGTCTGGCTGAGGCAGAAGTTTATTCCCTCAGTCCGGCGGATTTGCTGGCTAGTCTCACTGAACTCACCGCCGCCTCGATCGCGAGGGAATTGCGCACTTTTTTGCCGGTGCAGCCGGACAGGGTGCTGCTGTGCGGCGGGGGCAGCCGGAATTTATATTTGAAAAGCCGCCTGCAAGCTATGATGGAGCAGGTGCCGGTGCTGACAACTTTTGATGTGGGGTTGAGTGCGGATTTCAAAGAAGCGATCGCCTTTGCGGTGCTTGCCTACTGGCGTCAGTTGGGCATCCCTGGCAATCTCCCCCTGGTGACGGGTGCCCGTCAGGCGGCGCTGCTGGGTGACATCCACTTGGCCTGGGAAAAGCAATAAGATAGCATGTAAGGGCATTAAGGAATCATGCCGTGAATCACACGTTTTTAATCGAACCTGGCCGGTGGACGCTGGAAGGGTACTGGCTGGAGCGCAATGGCATGCCCATTCCTGTCAAAGGTAAAACTCTGGTGGCATGGAATCAAGAGAATTGGTTCACTATGGTCACCAGACTGGTATTTCCCGGCACTGAGCGCGAGCAAATTACTTTACAGTACCGGGGGCACCTCGACAGTGGCGAGCGTCAGTACACTTTTGTACTCCAGCACAGTAACCTGGGCCGCGTGGAGGGCGAAGGCTGGATTGCCCCGGAAACCATTGTGCAGCGCTACTGGGTACTCGGCGACCAGCAGCGCCGCAGTGGCTTTGAAACCCTGTACCGCTTAGATGGTAACAAATACTACCACTCCAGCGCTATCATGGCCGGTCACTACCTGAGCAGCACTATGGAAGCCACCTATGAGCGCCAGCCGGAATAGCCGGAGAGCGGGAGCGCCTCTCGCTCCTGGCTTGATGTTAATTCCGGCGCATTGTCTAA
>CAZJNL010001519.1:0-1534 GCA_964546515.1 uncultured Oscillatoria sp. | reverse complement strand
GTCATCGAAGACGCATCTAATCCCAATGTGCTGTTTCTCTATGAAGTCTATAAAGATGAAGCGGCTTTCCAGGAACACACGCAAAGAGAACCTTACAAAAAGTTTATGGAAGTCTTGCAGGGACTTCTGTCCGCTAATCGCTGCAAGGCTGAAGAACTGGGCCGGGGGACAAGTCTGTTCCCACCCAACGAGAGTCAAGCTTGGCAAAAGCAATAGTGTGAGGGCGGCAATTTAAAGTATAGGTTGCGCCGCGCAGCACCGGCACAACATCTCTACCGGAAGGGGTGCGTTAATAGCGCACCCTACTGAGGTGTATAATTGTGAATGCAGCCGACAAAGAGGGAAGTAAACACCCAATGCTTGCCAGCGACATTGATCTGGCTCTGGAACAGGCGGTTTACGAGATTATTGAAGATGACGGAACCTACTGGGGGGAAATCCCCGGACTCCAGGGAGTCTGGGGGCGTCACACCCCCCTAGAAGGGTGCCGGCGCGAATTGCGAGAGGCGCTGAGTGACAGGATTGCGCTGCGGTTGCGTTTGGGGCTGCAGATTCCAATTCTAGCCGGGAGCGACTTGTTACTTTAAAAATAGTTAAAATCCCCCCGCAGAGCCTTGCAAAAATGCTAGCGTTGCAGTAGGAGTAGGGTGCGTTGCCTGTACCGCGAGCGCACTCTAGTTATGGAAAGTGAGCGCAACGCACCCTACTAGACTTTAAGAATCGTTAAAATTACCCCGCCGAGCCTTGCAAAAATGCTAGCGTTGTAGTAGTCTTTATGGGGGCACATTCCCTATATGAAAAGTTTTCTAGCTAAGATGCGCCAGAGCCGGCACTGCAAACCGGCTCAGATAGCAGCATCCCTACTGGCATCTCTCGCCATATCTGCAGGAGCACCCCTGGTGGGTGCTATCACACCAACCGGCAGTATCGAGCCGGTTCGGGCTGAGAGTTCCCCAACAGCCTTGGACACCAATCGGGCAAACCTCACCGCCTCAGTTCCGCAACCGGCTGTGGCGCAACTGAATGTCGGCGAAACTCTCACTTGGGCAGTCATTCCGATTATTTTGGTCGGCGGACTGGGCGCAATGGCTTTCGCCTCCGGTCTAGTCGTGATCGGCGAGCGAGAAGTCGGCATCGTTGCCAAGAAATTTTCCAGCAGCAGCCTCCCGCCCGGTCGCCTGATCGCCCTCAATGGCGAAGCCGGCTACCAAGCAGACACCCTGGCTCCCGGCTGGCACTGGGCCTATTGGCCCTGGCAGTATGCCGTTCGCAAAGAGTCGATCGTAGAAATCCCCCAAGGCGAAATCGCCCTAATTGTCGCCGCCGATGGCGCATCTATCCCGCCAGAACGCATCCTCGGCAAAGTGGTTGACTGCGACAACTTCCAAAACGCCCGCAAATTCCTCACCGGCGGAGGCGAAAAAGGCAGGCAAATCGGCTTCCTCACCGCCGGCACCTACCGCATCAACACCGCCCTGTTCACCATCATCACCACCGCCAACGCCAGCCAGCACGGCATTGGCCCAGAGCGGCT
>CAZJNL010001518.1:0-1538 GCA_964546515.1 uncultured Oscillatoria sp. | reverse complement strand
CTGGCGTTTATGGCGTTGCGACCTTTGCGGGCAAAGTATGACGGGTACACCTGCTGCTCTTTAATTACCGGCTATGACAAAACTGTGATGTCTGAGTTTGACGGTTACAACTGCCGCCCGATGTCGAGTTTTCCCCTCAATCCGGCTAAAGAGCGCTGGGTGATGTGGTTGATGAAAAAGCACGTTCTGCCTTGGGTTTACTGGAACCGGATGTTAAAAGGAGCGCGGTTTGAGGGGGATTACATCAAGTTTCTGCAGTGGCGGGAAAAATAATAAGTAAATCTAGAAACCCGGTTTCTTGAAGAAACCGGGTTTCTGGCTCCCCTCGCCTGCCCCCCCGATTTTGACCGGCGAGCGCCCAGAAGCGCCCAGAAGCGCCCAGAAAATTTTGTCCGCCCCCTTGACAGAGGGGGCGTTTTGTGTAACGCAGGCGGTCGTCACCCGGGCCCAAACGTGCCGGTTCGCCCCCTTTACCCGTCCGAAACGGCTGAAAGCCTTGATTTACCTGGATTTCAGCCATCTGGAAAAATTTTTAAAAAAAGCTAACCAAAGATATTGCCATGTGGTTATATAGTGTATGTAGGCGGTCGCACCTGACGTGCCGCAGACAGTAACGCATTTATAACGAAGGAGATACTACCGCAATGACAACAGCTGTATCCAGAAATACAGGTAATCACCTGTGGTCGCGCTTCTGCGACTGGATTACCAGCACGGAGAACCGGCTGTATATTGGTTGGTTTGGCGTGTTAATGATTCCCACAATTTTAACGGCCACCACTGTTTTTATCCTGGCAATGATTGCCGCTCCGCCGGTGGATTTAGACGGGATTCGCGAGCCGATTTCCGGTTCTTTGCTCTACGGTAATAACATCATTACCGCTACCGTTGTCCCCACTTCGGCGGCAGTTGGCTTGCATTTGTACCCGCTTTGGGCGGCAGCTTCTTTGGATGAGTGGCTGTACAACGGCGGTCCGTACCAGCTGATTGTGCTGCACTTTTTAATCGGCATTTACGCTTATATGGGGCGCGAGTGGGAACTCAGCTACCGGCTGGGAATGCGCCCCTGGATTGCGGTTGCTTATTCCGCTTCTGTGGCAGCCGCCACTGCCGTGCTGTTAATTTATCCTATCGGTCAGGGCAGCTTTTCTGATGGGTTGATGCTGGGGATTTCTGGCACGTTCAACTTTATGATCGTGTTCCAAGCCGAGCATAATGTTCTCATGCACCCGTTCCACCAGTTAGGCGTTATCGGCGTGTTTGGCGGAGCTTTGTTTGCCGCGATGCACGGCTCTCTGGTGACTTCTTCTCTGGTGCGCGAAACCACCGAAAATGAATCGACCAACGCCGGTTATATGTTCGGGCAAGAAGAAGAAACCTATAACATTGTTGCCGCTCACGGTTACTTCGGACGGTTGATTTTCCAGTACGCGAGCTTCAACAACAGCCGCAGCTTGCACTTCTTCTTGGCAGCGTGGCCGGTGGTGGGCATTTGGTTCGCCGCTTTGGGAATTTCCACGATGGGATTTAACCTGAAT
>CAZJNL010001517.1:0-1539 GCA_964546515.1 uncultured Oscillatoria sp. | reverse complement strand
GGAAGTGATTCACGACGCCCAAGCGCAGTACGCCAGCCCCGAACTGAACATCGCCTACCGCATGTCGGTGGAGGAATATGAGAAACTGACGCCCTACTCGGCGCGGCTGGAAGAAAACTGGGGTCCGCCGCCGGGAAACCTGAACAGCGATGGGCAAAATCTGCTAGTCTACGGCAAGCACTTTGGGAATGTGTTTATCGGCGTTCAGCCAACTTTCGGCTACGAAGGCGATCCGATGCGGCTGCTGTTCTCTCGCTCTGCTAGCCCGCACCACGGTTTTGCGGCATATTACACCTATCTGGAGCAAGTTTGGGGCGCGGATGCGGTGCTGCACTTCGGCACTCACGGCTCTCTGGAATTTATGCCCGGCAAGCAGATGGGGATGTCTGGGGAGTGCTACCCGGATAACCTGATTGGCAATATTCCCAATCTCTATTACTACGCGGCGAACAATCCCAGTGAGGCGACGATTGCTAAGCGCCGCAGCTATGCGGAGACGATTTCTTACCTGACGCCGCCGGCTGAGAATGCGGGGCTGTACAAGGGTTTGAAGGAGTTGAGCGAGCTGATTGGCTCGTACCAGACTCTCAAGGATAGCGGGCGCGGGGTGGCGATTGTCAATACTATCATGGACAAGAGCCGGATGGTGAATTTGGACAAGGATATCGCCCTGCCTGAGAAGGACGCCTCAGAAATGACGGCTGAGGAGCGGGATAATATTGTGGGGCTGGTGTACCGCCGGCTGATGGAGATTGAGTCGCGGTTGCTGCCTTGCGGGCTGCATGTGATTGGCAAGCCGCCGAGTGCGGAGGAGGCGATCGCAACGCTGGTGAATATTGCCAGCTTGGATCGGGAAGAGGAGGGAATCGTTTCTCTGCCCCGGATTATCGCCAACAGCATCGGGCGCAACCTGGAAGAGGTGTTCCAGAACAGCGACAAGGGCATTCTCGCCGATGTGGAGTTGCTGCAAAACATCACGATGGCGACTCGCGCTGCAGTGGCGGCGCTGGTGAAGGAGCAAACCGACGCGGAAGGGCGGGTTTCGCTGGTTTCCAAGCTCAATTTCTTCAATATGGGCAAGAAGGAGCCTTGGATTGAGGCGCTGCACCAAGCCGGTTACAAGAAGGTTGACGCGGAAGCGATTAAGCCGCTGTTTGAGTATCTGGAGTTCTGCTTGCAGCAGGTTTGCGCGGATAACGAGCTCGGCGCGATGCTGCGGGCGCTGGAAGGGGAGTATATCCTTCCGGGACCGGGGGGCGATCCGATTCGCAATCCGGATGTTCTCCCCACCGGCAAGAATATCCACGCCCTCGATCCGCAATCGATTCCCACGGCAGCGGCGGTGAAGTCTGCCAAGGTTGTGGTAGACCGGCTGCTGGCTCGCCAGCGGGCGGAAAACGGAGGTAAATATCCGGAAACGATTGCTTGCGTGCTGTGGGGGACGGATAATATTAAGACTTACGGGGAATCTCTCGCCCAAATTATGTGGATGGTGGGGGTGAAGCCGGTGCCTGACGCTCTGGGGCGGGTGAATAAGCT
>CAZJNL010001516.1:0-1539 GCA_964546515.1 uncultured Oscillatoria sp. | reverse complement strand
ACCGGCTCACCTGTCAAATCCCCAGCACTCACCACCACCAATTCAGAAGTATCCTTCCCCCCATCGTAAACAAAAGTCAGCAACCACCCATCATCCTCAGAAACAGCACCCCGACGCGGAACAAAAACCGCCTCACCGCCATATCGCCCCGCACCAAATTCGTGAGTTTCCGACTTGCCGGTGCTCAAATCATACTTAATCAACCCATCGAATAGCGGCACCGGCATCGGAGCCTGTTTTCCAGCGTAACCGTATCGCGTCTTCCGCCCCAAAAGCTGCTCATTCACGCGCGGGAATTCCGCCGGCACATCATTGAGCATCTCCTCCCGCACAGTGCCGGTGTTCAAATTAAACCGCCACTGGTGCAGACGGGGGATATCCCCCTCCGGATCGCGATCCTTCTCTTCAGAAACGAAAACATTCGTCGAATTCATCCGGCAGGCGACAAGCACCACCATCACCCCCTCCTCCCAAGCATTAAGGGTATGCCAGACAAAGCACGCCCGACTTTCAAACCAGCGGATATTGCTATTATCCCCGTAACGCGGTACAATACCAAATCGGCTAGGACGCTCCCGCTCAAACATCAACACCGGCTCGCCCCGCCGTATCCGTTCGGCGCTGAAAGTCACCGGCAAATCCATAAAAATCGTATAATTTTCCGTAATAGCAAAATCGTGCATCATCACCCCCACCGGCAACTCAACCGGCACAGTCTGCAATAGCTCCCCCTCCGCTGAGACAACACCATATTGCAGGTAAGGAGGCTCTGCTGGCGAATAGCCAAAAAACATCATCTCCCCACTTCCCGGATCGACCTTAGGATGAGCCGTGAACGGAGAAACCAACTTGCCCCCATAAGTCTGCTCCCCAACAGTCTCCAAACTAGGCAATTTAATTGCGTGAGGCGCACCCGCTTCCCAGAGCGCCAGCAACTGACCGGCGTGCCAAATCAAAGCCGTATTTGCCGTATTCTTCCCCGGACCGTGCGGATTGTCCATCTGGGGGGGTTCCAGCAGCCCCGTCCAAATCGCCTTACCCGCATCCCGCTCAATCTCAAAACCCCGCGTCCGCACATAGCGGTTGAGATAAGAAGCTTTCCCATTGCTAATGCGCACCCCGTGCAGCATCCCATCCCCATCAAACCAGTGATACTGCCCAATAGGCGGAAACTGCGGATTCGGACCATTGCGCAAGAACATCCCAGACAAATCACTGGGCAATTCGCCAATTACCTTCAAATCCTCAGCAGTCACCTCTTGGCGCACCGGCGCAAAATTGCCCTCCAGATAAGGATTTCCTGCTGCTGTAGCTATGTTCTCTGCTGTCATCGCCAATTAAACTGTTCCCGACACTACTCAAGGACTTCCAGCACATAATAACATTGGCGTCGCACATTCGTGGGATCATAGGCGTTGTAGGGGCGGCCCCCCGTGGCCGCCCCTACGCCCCTGCCACCCACAGAGACTGCCCGATCCCCCCAGTATCCCCACAATGCGCAACGCCGCCCCCCTCTCCCCCTATCGCGAGCTGTTGACG
>CAZJNL010001515.1:0-1539 GCA_964546515.1 uncultured Oscillatoria sp. | reverse complement strand
GAAGGTTTTATTGAGGATTGAGCAGATAGTTGCCTGCCTGATTTGCAGCCGGTACTTGTGCCCGTAGTCGAGCAGACGCCGCAGGGGGTGCGCCGTTTTTGGGAGTTTCCGCCGAGAGGGGGGAGGGGGGGTTGGAGTTTTTATCATTTGTTCGTTCGAGACGCGGAATTGACATTAAACGCTCTGATGACGGCGTTAGGGTGCCGGTGCGAGCCGTGGAGACACCGGCTTTTCGCTCCGCTCAATTGTCAGAGAGCGAAACCCTTGCCTTGCGGGTTTCGCTGTAGTGCCGCTCATTCTATGAGCCAGGTATCTCCTACTCTCTATCCCCTGACAATTTTAATTATACTCGCCGCCCGCGTCGCCTTTTCCCGCGCCTCCTCAACATTGCTCCCCTTCGCCAAAGCCACCCCCATCCGCCGAAAAGGACGGGAATCCGGCTTGCCAAACAGCCGCAAATCCACATCTGGCTCAGCCAGAGCATCCGCCACCCCTTCAAAGTAAATCGAATCCGAATTCTCCCTCGCTAAAATCACCGCACTCGCGGAAGCTCCCAGCTGCTCAATCTTGGGCACCGGCAAGCCTAAAACCGCTCTCAGGTGCAGCTCAAACTCATTCAGATTCTGCGAAATTAGCGTCACCATCCCTGTATCGTGCGGGCGGGGAGAAAGTTCCGAGAAAATCACCTCATCTTTAGTGATAAAAAACTCAACCCCAAAAATGCCGGCACCTCCCAGAGCATCCGTCACTTTTTTCGCAATCGCCTGCGCTGACAAAACCTGCGCCTCAGAAATACCCGCCGGCTGCCAAGATTCTTGATAGTCCCCGCGCTCTTGCCGGTGCCCGATGGGCGGGCAGAAAATCGTCGGAGCGTCCCACTGCTTAACTGTCAGCAAAGTAATCTCTATCTCAAAATTGATGAACTCCTCAACAATCACCTTTTGGGTGTCGCCCCTAGAACCCTCAATCGCATAATTCCAGGCTTTTTCCACCTGACTTCGGTCTTTCACCACAGATTGACCCTTGCCAGAAGAAGACATCACCGGCTTCACCACATTAGGAAAACCGATAGACTCCGAAACCTCAACCAGCTCCTCCAGCGATGTCGCATAAGCATATTGAGCCGTCCTCACGCCCAGATGCCGGTGAGCCAGTTCCCGGATTCGGTCGCGATTCATCGTGTAGTCCGTTGCCTTCGCAGTCGGGATTACCGTGATGCCTCGCCCCTCAAATTCTAGCAGCTTCTCTGTGCGGATTGCCTCAATTTCTGGTATAATGAAATCGGGCTGGTGTTTCTCGACAATCCTTTCCAAGTCCTCAGCACTGAGCATGGAAATCACTTCGCTGACGTCAGCCACCTGCATTGCCGGTGCGTTCGCGTAGCGGTCAACGGCAACAACATAATTGCCGAGACGTTGAGCCGCGATGACAAATTCCTTGCCCAACTCTCCCGATCCCAACAGCATCAATTTTTGAGGCAGTTTAATCGATTTTGCCATTGATTGGTTGACCCCGATATACAACTTGAGTAAATTTATT
>CAZJNL010001514.1:0-1544 GCA_964546515.1 uncultured Oscillatoria sp. | reverse complement strand
CGCGTCCCGCAACGCTTACGGAGGGAACGCCTGTCCTACGTCCTAACCTAAGTGGCTAATGCTATATCTCGTACTTGAATCAAACAGCCCACACTTGTGGATAGAATTCCAAACGAAGCCTTAGTAATTCGTGGCGGTCGCAATCGCCCAGAGGATATTCAACGCAGTACAGGAACCCATCCCAGCGGCTTCACGGGAATTTCTGTAGAATGTGGGGTAGGATTGTCTCTAGGAGAGTTAGCAGTGGCAATTCCACACGGACAAGTTGGTGTTACGACAGTGGGTGAGGTTCGCCAAGCCGGTGGAGATGTCATTCGCACTTCTGGCAGAAGTCCAAATCACGAAACTCTAACGGGTTTAACACCAAAGCAAGCAAGCCTTCTGCTGACGCCAACGATTCCTAATCCAGCACAGCAACTATCCTGATTGGAGTATAACTATGAGTCACCCTATAATTTTTGCCGACTTTCATAATGCGGATAAACAGGGTCGCCTTCCTCTGAATTGTGTCGGTACAATTGAATATTTGAACCGCCAAAATATTAAGTTGCCAGACGGTCAATTGCTCACCCTGTATAGCGAAGAGTTAGAAGTGGGTGGAGTGGGGCAATATTCTGAAGAGGAAAGTCTTTGGGTTGCAGCGATTGATTGGAAGCAAATTAGACAGTTAGAGGACATTATTGTTGAAGCAACAGTCTGGGCTGTAGACGCCGCACAAAAAATCGGTGGAGCCAACTGGAGCGAGGTTCTCTTTAGAAGAGGCGATCTGCGACGGCTCAGCTTTCCGTCGGACAATCGCCGGTGCGGATGCGATAGCGCCCCGCGTAACCCCGCATGGCTTTAAGATCGGGAATCTCCTCTAAAGACTGGATTTCTGGTAGCGCTGTAAACGCAATATCGTAGATGCGCTGGTATGACGCCGAACTCTTCAGCAGCTTCAGGTCTTTTAGAAAAGCCTGCCGGTATTGAACTTCCAAGATAATTATTCCTCAAGATAGGCTAGCGCTTCCGAGCCAGTTAGCAATGGAGTATTAGCAGCTTCATTCATCGCTTTGTTCATGCAATAGTTTTCTATCCCTTCCGCCAGTTCTTCAAAGGACGCTTCTTCAGTAGGTAGCAGCTGTCGCCACAATTCAATCGGAATCACTACGGCAATCGCCTCTCCGTCTTTAGTGGTAAGGTATTCAATATTTAGCATTTGTCACTCCAAGGTTCATGCTACTGCAGATTTACCGTATACAGACTGCATTAAAGCCTTCGCCCCTCTGCAATCATTTCGGGGATTTGAGGCTTTTGGCGCTTGTCGGGATTGTCCCACACCTTGAACTTCTTCACTGAATCGCCACTGTCAACGGAGAGGGTGGGATTTGAACCCACGTTGGGGTAACCCCCAAAGCAGATTTCGAGTCTGCCGCATTCAACCGCTCTGCCACCTCTCCAGGTGTTTCGGTCACGTCTATATTATAGCAGGTCTGCCGGCATTTCACAGCAGGGCGGCTTTATTTTCCGCTCCCTCCACCATTGCCTCAAACCCGCCGTCAGGA
>CAZJNL010001513.1:0-1544 GCA_964546515.1 uncultured Oscillatoria sp. | reverse complement strand
CGCCCCTACAAATTTAATTCAATTAAATCTTGTCCGGGGGATTGGGCGAAGCATGAGGATTGTCAGATTTTAGTAGAGTATCATAAATTGTCGCCCTCATGCTTCGCCCCTACAAATTTAATTAAATATTGTGAGGCTTCGATTGCTGCTATTTTTCAGCAGCCGTTACAACTTGCCCAATCCCTTTCGGTACAGCCATAGAACCGGAGGCAATTTTTTTGACGAATGCTTCTGGCATGTTCATCACCCATTTTTCCTGAATGACTCCGTTTTCCAAAACCGCTGCGGTGGGAACACTGATTGCCAACCTACCAAACAGCGATCGTTTGATTGTTACCACAGTAAAATTCAGGGTGTGAGTTTCGGCGTACTCTTGTGCGAGAGCGAGAGTCGCCGTGCTAACGACTCCTACAACTTCTGGTAAATCAGCGCGGTTGTGAACGACTTTCAGTACCCTCAACCAGTTTTTGTATTGAGAACAGCCAGTATCCAAGAATACCACAAGTTTTGAACCCGTGCTGACATCAATCGCATTGTCTAACCACTGTGACTGCCAGCGACGATTGAGGACTAGCCTCGTAAAATCAAAATAGGGGCGACCTGAATTTCCCAAATACTCCAGGCTCCCCGATGCTAACGCCCCGCTGACAATGAAAGTGACAATTGCCAATAAACATTGCCAAAATACCGTCGGGCGATCGGGGAGAAAAATACAAGCAGTTATTAAGAGGATGCTGTCAAAGACATTGAGAAGCAAACTGACAGTGGGACTAATCTGTAGCCAACCGTTGTAACAGCCGCAGTCTTCTGTTTTTCCGGTAGATGTACTCCAATAAGTTAGAGCTGATATTCCGGCGATGAGAAGAAGGCTGACGGCAATCATAAAGCGGGGAAATACAGGTAAAATCAGGGCTATTCCCAGGGCTGTTTCCAAGGCAATAAACGCCAAAGATACGGGGCGCACCCATCGAGGGGGAAGCAAGCCATAAGAGCGAATATGTATGAATAATTTCCAAGGTTCAACTACCTTGGCTATTCCAGTGAGGAGAAAGACGCTGCCGACAAGGAATAAGCAAATGTTGGCCAAAAAAGGAGAATTCATCGACGATGGGCGTTGGTGTGGTGTACTCGCCCGATTGTAGCACGCCTGCGCGATGGGGAGCATCCCACTTTTGTATTCTGGCTTTCCGAGAGTGCCGGCATAAGAAAGTTTACCCGCCTATGCATGTTCAGGGGGGCGGCAGGAAACAAGGCTTTCTTTAGCCCTTGTCATGCGGGCGAAAGTCTGTATAGCCGCGATTTCTAATCGCCAGGGCCCATTTACCATAGCAAAAACGGGATGCTCCCGTACCTTCGTACTAGCTCCTACTAGCTTTAAAAACATTAAATCATCCCCAAGAAACGGCTTTTGTCGTAGACTGGGGGTGATTTTTAATTTTTTGTCTTAAAGAAATATTTCCGAAAAGGAATATTTTCCAGTTTGTAGGGGCGAAGCATGAGGGCGACTATATTTGATACAAATCGACAATTGCTCTACCCTCATG
>CAZJNL010001512.1:0-1553 GCA_964546515.1 uncultured Oscillatoria sp. | reverse complement strand
CTCGGCTGCTCTGTTGTAAAACTGGTTGGCTTGCATCTGGATTTGGCTGTGGAAAATCAGAGCCAGCCCGCCCACTAGCAAAACTGCTACTCCTGCGGTGGTGATTTTGCGCAGAAGCGAATCAGTTTGCTCCCCCAATTCGGTGCCTTGGGTTCCAGAAGGGGGCAGGGTTTTGGGAAAATCAATGATAGTTGCCGGCAACTCGGGATCCGCAGGAGTGGCGGCGATTTTTTTCAAGTCTTCCAGCACTTCTCTGGCTGACTGGTAGCGCTGCTTCCAGTCGTCGCGCACCATTTTGTCGATGACATCTGCCAGCTTTTTTCCGATCCGCACTCGCTGTCGCCAGAGAGTTTCTCCGCTGCTGGGGCTGGGATTTCTCAGGTGCGGTAAATCTTTGACGCTGGCTCCGGTCAGAGCTTGGATAGCGATTGTGCCCAAGGCGTAGATATCGCTGTTAAATTGGGGCTGCCCTCGGAATTGTTCCACCGGCATGTAAGCTGGCGTGCCGGTGGCAATTGTCCGGTAATCCCCCTCAAGCTGATCGGCGGTGATTTCTTTAACCGCCCCAAAGTCGATTAAAACTAATTTGCCGTCTGGATCGCGCCGGATGATGTTTGTCGGCGTGACATCCCGGTGAATCACCCCGTTGCTGTGCACGAAGTCCAAAATCTCTAACACCTCTTCCAGCAGGGCGAGCGTTTGGCTTTCGCTCACGGGAGATCCGGGCACAATCTCTTCTGATAGGGGATGACCGGGAATATAGTCTTCCACTAGGAAAAAGTGCTGCTTAGCTTCAAAATACGCCAGCAGCAGGGGAATCCGGTCGTGTTTTCCCAGCTTTTCCAAGCTGTGCGCCTCTCTTAGAAATCGGTGGCGGGCGGCGAGTAGGGATTTAGATGTGTTGCGGATGGGGCGCAGGTGCTTGATCACACATTTAGGGCAACCCGGGCGGCGAATATCTTCTGCCAGATAAGTTTGTCCAAATGAGCCTGCGCCCAGGAATTCAAGAATGCGGTAACGTCGATCTAAAAGTTTGCCAATCACAAACCAGCCACCCAACCAGCTTTGGGTTGATTTTGTCACAAAATCCCTAGTCGCCGTTGGTTAGGTCGCAGCTAGGTGGTAGGAGCACCCCTTGGAAGCCCCGTATTTCTGCCTTGTGCCGAGGTGCCTTTCTGCCGAGGCTCCCCCTCCGATCCGCGTTTATCTGTTCTCTCTGTTATATCATGCTGCCGGCGAGGCTTTATAGCTGACCGTGAGGGTTATCCTGTTTGCCTCGGTGAAGTCGCACTTTGGCTGGGGCAAGTCCCACAAGTTGGGCCGCCTCTTGTCCGAGGCTGGCATGGGGCGCGGGTGCCGGTCTGTCTCCTGCCGGCGGGCTTTCACCGGCTAGGGGCCAAGACCGTCAGACCGGCTCAGTAATTTCCCTAATGGACACATCTGAAATATATTCTACCACCTTTATAGATATTTGTCAAGGTGCCATATCCGAATAGCCTTATTCGGGAAAGGACGCTTTAAATGCTGCCGGTGGCGCTCAAGGAGCCTCAAGG
>CAZJNL010001511.1:0-1556 GCA_964546515.1 uncultured Oscillatoria sp. | reverse complement strand
TCGTCTCGCGGTGAGCGCCCAAGCGGGGGACACTCTTGCAGAGCGCCGACTTCCCTCTTATCAGGGGGATGGTGGGTTCTTCCCAGACAAACCCCCCTCACCGGCTCACCCCATCACCCCCTGCAATTCCTCCTCATCTTGGATCGTCTTCCGCGTCACCGACACCGGCATTGGCATGACACCAGAGCAACTCTCCAAAGTCTTCGATCCTTTCACGCAAGCCGACTCCTCCACCACCAAGAAGTACGGCGGTACGGGACTCGGGCTGACCATCACCGAGAAATTCTGCCAGATGATGGGTGGGGAAATCGCGGTTGACAGCGAATTGGGCAAGGGTTCCACCTTCACCATCCGCTTGCCAGCTACAGTCAGCTCCTGCCAAACACAAACTCAGGAGGCATCTCCCTCCGATTCAGGAAAAAATTCCAAACGATAGCGATAAAGCGCTACAGGACGCCCGCCGGCAGCAAAATAATCAGGATCTTGCGGCGATAAATAGATGGCTGTCACTTGATCGGCTTCAATCGCAGGCAATGGTTGCTGCTGTTTCTGGTACGCCGTCGCCGTCTCCACTTCATTGAAGTAAACTCGACTCCCCGCCCGAAACTGCTGCACGAACACCTCGGTAGCCACAAACCTGTCCGCTGCCGGCTTCTCACTCAAGCGACCGGTGACCGTCGAGACAAGCTGACTCGACTGCAGCAATGTCACCTGCCGGTTGGGGGAATCCGGATCGACTTTCACCGACTTTACCGCCCCCTCGCCCAGATAAGCCCGGGCAATGCTCAACCCATTAAACCCCCGATCTGCCACCACCGGCACCCCTTTCCCCCGCAATCCCCTGTTTGCCGGTAATACCTGCACCGGCACCGGCAATCCCAAAGTCCGACCCCCCCCGCTTCTCGCAGGTGCCGGCCCAAACCGGACGGGGAAACTCACCGGCACATCTATATAGCGGCGATTGCTTTCAAACCCGGGGCTGACAATTGCCGGTGCCAGAGGTGCCACCATATCCACCAGCGTGCTCGTCACCTTCCAGGTGCCCGCCATCCAATCTGGATAGGCCAAATCCCCATAAGCCGGCATCACCGGCGGCTTGCTCTCCCAGTGGGGAAATCTGGCCATCCGGTCGAGCAAAGGGCCCGCCTGGGTGCCGGCAGCCCCCCACAGCAGCACCGCCACCACCAAACACAAACCCCAAATCAATCTCAGTCCCCAGCTTACCTGCCGGTACTGTCCGCTATTAGCCCTCATCTATTAGCACACAATTTTGATTTTGTCAAGTAGTTAGGGGGGAAAATTCCACCCCAGTTTCAAACATCGGTAGTGGCTGAGAAGTAATGATTTTATTAACCGCCAAGACACCAAGGGCGCAGAGGAAGAAGAAGCGAGTTTGTTGGGTTTGGCTATTATAGCAATGGACAGTAAGTTTAGGACAAGGCATCTCACTTGCTAGTAGGGACAGGGACAGGCGCATCGGTGTCAGGGCGGCCACGCACGGGGCTACTAGCTTAACTGGGCGGTTAAAACATGTAGGGGCGGGTTCACCCACAAAG
>CAZJNL010001510.1:0-1559 GCA_964546515.1 uncultured Oscillatoria sp. | reverse complement strand
GGTGGGTTCCCCTGTCAGCTGAAATTAAGAAATTTTTGGATAACCACGCTTGAATAATTGCGCGTTAAAATCCCTATTAAAACAGCGGCGCTCAAGTCTGGGAAAAATTTCCCAGGGGGAGTGCTGCATTTTAATTTACCCAGCCTTATAAAGTTAAGTTAATTTTTTATAATTAATTTGTCTTCCCCCTCAATTTAATGTAAATAAATAAAACGGGTAGTGCCTCAGACGCAGTGATTTTATGAACCGCACGACGCACGAGGAGCGCAGAGGGAGAAAAAGAAGAGCCCTGTCTGGGGTTGGCTAATGCGAGCCTGCGTAAGCGTTGCGCCCCCGCAGGAGCCGCGTGCCCAATGCCCCATGCCCCATGCCCCATGCCCCATGCCCCATGCCCCATGCGAGCGTGCCCTTTCGCAGTCAGAAATAGATAGCGTGCCGGTGGGGATTGACTCTAAACTGGTTTTCACAGTCTTCTTTGATTGACCCGCCAACCTGATGACCGCTCAATTCTCCAGTCAATCCATCCCCCAGATTAGCGTTGAGGAACTGGCCAGCCGGCTTGGGCCAGAGCCCACCGGCAGCCCGCAGCTGCTGGACGTGCGCGAGCCCGAAGAACTTGCCCTCGCTCACCTCCAGGGCTTTGAAAACCTGCCCCTGAGTCAATTTGCCGAATGGTCAGGCCAAATTTCGGCCCGCTTCGACCCGCACGCCGAAACCATTGTCCTGTGCCACCACGGCGTCCGCTCCGCCCAGATGTGCCAGTGGTTGCTCTATCAGGGCTTCACCAATGTTAGAAATGTGGTGGGGGGAATCGATGCCTACTCCATCCTGGTCGATCCGTCAATTCCCCGCTACTGACACCAGGCATATAATTTGCATATTATAGCTGTTGCGTCCGGCCCGGTAGCAGGTGACTTGAGGCAGCCTGCAAGCACGGATCGAGAGGACGCGCAACAGGCGATAGTCAATAAAACCGCCTACAGCCCGTCTTCTCCCTTTTCCCTCGCCCCTGACGCTACTGAAGAGGCGCGCCTTCAGCATATATGCAATTTAAAAGCGCAGGCTCTGAATCGGGAAACTAAACGTCTGTCAAGCTGGCAGCAGTTGGTTGCTTTTGCTACCGCAGTAGAAATCAATGAGCGTGCGAAACTGGAATATCTGCTATCTTGCTAGAACTAACGCCGGTGAGCGTCAGTTGTGCCCTTGCTGAACCCGTGTCGGTAGCCACATATATCTATTCCCCCTGTATATATCCCGCTGCCGGCCTCTCCCCAGCGATATGCCCCCTGGCAGCTAGCTGGGGCGGGTTTTTTTAACTATCATTTGAATC
Source organism: uncultured Oscillatoria sp. (assembly GCA_964546515.1). Classification (GTDB taxonomy): domain Bacteria; phylum Cyanobacteriota; class Cyanobacteriia; order Cyanobacteriales; family Oscillatoriaceae; genus Oscillatoria. The sequence continues at coordinate 229 of CAZJNL010001510.1, read as the reverse complement.
AAAGATTGTAATTGTTTTAAACCTCTATTAAATGAGAGCGTCTGCGCCAATGTCTGTGCAAGTAAATCTCAATAACCGACAACAACATATCCTGTGGGCAACGGTGCGGCACTATATTGCGACTGCGGAGCCGGTAGGCTCAAAAGCTTTGCTCGAGGAGTACAACCTCAGTGTCAGCCCAGCCACCATTCGCTCTTGCTTGAGCTATTTAGAAAAAGCAGGATTGCTC
>CAZJNL010001509.1:0-1563 GCA_964546515.1 uncultured Oscillatoria sp. | reverse complement strand
ATGTCTTTGGGGGCAGGCGAGACGCCTGCCCTACGGATTGTCTTAAGTAGGGGGGTGGGGTTTCTTGGGGGGTTAGAGGATACCAGGCGGCGTGACAAATGTCAAGGGTTCTCAACCCACCGGCACTCGCCTTTGTCCAGCTCGCACCTGTTGGAGAAACCGGCCAACCGTCTGCAAATATTGGCCCCCTGCGACTTTAGCGACATCATTGTGACCGGCACCGCTTACCAAAAACAGCTGTTTCGGTTCCGGGGCTGCAGAAAAGAGGATTTGGCTCATAGAAGCGGGAACCCCATCGTCAGCCGTGCCGTGAATAAACAGCACCGGCATTTGCAGCAATTTCACCTTACTAATAGAGTCAAACCGCTGCTTGAGAAGCCAATCCACCGGGAATATCCGAAAATATCCGTGCAGGCAATTCACCATTTCCCGCATCGAAGTAAACGAACTTTCCACAATTAATCCAGCCGCCCCAGGGTGCCGCACCGCCAGTTCCAGACCAATCGCGCCACCGAGAGAGTGACCGTAGATAAAAATATCCCTCGGATTAATCCCGCGTTTCAACACCAAATAATTCCACGCCGTTTCCGCATCTTCATAAACCTGAGCTTCACTGGGAAAACTGCCTTGACTGCGACCGTAGCCCCGATAGTCAATCATCAGCACGTCCCAACCCAGCTGGTGAAACCGGTGGGCTTGGTTAACATTAGCTCCCATATTAACACCGTTCCCGTGCAAATGCAGCACCGCACCGGCAGCCCCCTCAATTCCCCCCCGAAACTCCAGGGAGTTGTCAGGGATTTTGGGTGACGCTGCCGGGATCCACCACCCGTGGATGTGTGACAATTTGCCGGCAAGTCCTGACACCGGCAGCCAGACCTCTTCGTAGTCCAGCTGCAAAAAAGCCGGCGTTTTTTCAATGACCGGCGACGGGAAAAATATGAATCGGGTTTGCTGCAGTAACAGGTACAGACACGCACAGGTGTACGCGACTGTCAAGACCCCCCCGACGGTCAGCAGCAAGTTTGATATCGCTCGCAGAGAAATGGGCATCATGCTTGTAAAATAGATATCAGCAGTTAGCAGCGGCAGGTGAGGCGTGAAGTGATCTGTCGCCCACACCCGCTTTGGACTTAAGTTCCAGGCTATGTAGAATGCCCCCGTCCCCTTCTGTGCTCCCGCGACAGGTCGCGGGAGCGTCTGTACAGCCTGGGAATTTCTCTCCCGTGAAAATGGTGGAGCCGGTGCAAAGTGTGAGTTAAAGTGTGAGTTTCACCTCGCACCGCTCACCCTGCGGCAACCCCAGACCGTTTATAGCGGTTTTCAATTTGTGATGGTACAGATCGGGTAGAAAAATGGATGCCCCTCCAAAACGGGACAATTTACAGATCCTTTCTCTTGTAGAGACGCGATTTATCGCGTCTCCCTGTGCCGGATGCGCAAGGGAAGCGAAAACTGTACCGCACTGATATGAAAAACGCTATATAACGTTTCTCAATTATATGAGGTGAGAGCGATCGTACTGTAGGGGCGAAGCATCCGGCCAAAAATATTTGGGTCAAA
>CAZJNL010001508.1:0-1563 GCA_964546515.1 uncultured Oscillatoria sp. | reverse complement strand
GGGTGAAATAAACCCGCCCCCTCCTATACAATAACCATGCCACCGGACTTGATATAATATCTCCCCGTTTCGGTGCTTCTAAAAAGGAAAGCCCCCTCGCCGGGGGGCTTTTTGGTTTTGCCGCTCGGTTATATCCATTAGTGCGTGAGTCTAACCCTTGCTTTTAATGAAGAAAACTCGTGCCATCTTCCGGGTGTTACTGGCCTGTGCAAAACTCAATGTCGCTGATTCAGTAGTCTTCTTTTTAGGTGACGGCAACCGTGCTAAAAGTATCGGCAAAAGGGAGCATTTTAGGCTCCCCAGTTAGTAGTATTTAACCTGATTAAACAACGCACCGGCACCTTGCTGATTTAGGATTAGCGGTAGTTTACCCAACATTTTACTCGCACATTCTCGCCAATAACCTTCCTGGCAGTCTCTGCTGCGGAGAAATCGCACAAGTCCCTAGGCCAAACAAGGCTCAACCGTTGCCACAACTGACTTGGCAAGGGCGGTGAGGTCATAACCGCCTTCTAAGCCAAAAACAATTTTGCGAGTCACCTGCAGGCAGTAATTCGCAAACAGGCCAAAATCCTCCGGTAGCAGCTCAATACTGGCTAGCGGGTCAGCTGAATTCGCATCGTAGCCGGCGCTGACAAGAAGCAAATCCGGCTGAAAGCCCTTTAAAAAAGGCACAACCTTTCGCTCAAACGCCAGCTGGTACTCAGCGCCAATGGTGCCCGGAACCATGGGAAGATTCAGCACATTATTGTGCGCCCCGCGGTCATCCGCATACCCTGTTCCCGGATAGCAAGGGGACTGGTGCAGGGAACAGTAGGCAATTTGGGGGTGGTTCTCCACGATATCTTGGGTGCCGTTGCCGTGATGCACGTCCCAGTCGAGGATGGCCACTCGCTGGACTCCAGGCTGTTCCAGGGCGTAGTGAGCGGCGATAGCAGCGTTAGAAAACAGGCAAAAACCCATGCCGCGCTCGCTGAGGGCGTGGTGTCCAGGTGGGCGAGCCAGGACGAAGGCCGGCTCTCCCGTGGCCAAGACGCGCTCGACACCATCCAGCCACGCACTCACCGCCAGCAGCGCCACATCATAACTGCGGGGAGACACCGGCGTATCGCCGTCAATGTGGCCGCCGCCGCTCTCAGAGAGAAGCCAGACTGACTCAATGTATTTCCGGGAGTGAACTTTTTCCATCACCGGCTCAACCGGTCGCGCCGCCACTGGGGTTGGCAGCTGCCACTGGAGCCGGTCAGCCCAAGGCGCGGCGTTGAGAGCGCTGACAATCGCTCTGAGCCGGTCGGGACGCTCCGGGTGGAACCGGCCAGTTTCGTGCAGCAAGAAATCTTCAGAGTAGATTACGGGCAGCATAGTCACAGGGAATGCTCGCTATTCCATGATTCTACCTTCTCGGGCAAAAAGTATCGCACAAGGCATGCCTTAGAGCCAGTTTATCCCAGAAATCGGTTTTTTTTAACAAACCGGGTTTCTTAACCCCAAGATTATCCCCAAATCTCCTTTTCCCGGCAGCCCAAACCCAAACCGCGATTGCCGGCATGAGAGCCTTGAAAA
>CAZJNL010001507.1:0-1564 GCA_964546515.1 uncultured Oscillatoria sp. | reverse complement strand
ATAAGAAAATAGCCCCCCTTTTTAAGGGGGGTTGGGGGTATCTAAGGGAGTGAGACTCAAGCGTGCGGAAGTCGTATCATTCCTCAATTCCCTGTAGCGTTGCCCAAAGAGCGCAACGCACCAAAATATCCTGGAAATGTGCTATTACAGAAAAGGCGCTCAATTCCTTAGTGTGAATCCCTGTCAGGGATTGAAAGGCAATGGAAGTCCTAGACATCAAACGCGAAATCGAAACCCTGTCGTATCGCCTGGGGAAAACCCAGGACTATCTTTGACATACCGGCACTAACAGCCCAAATTCAAGACCTGGAGCAGCTGGCAGCTCAACCGGCCTTTTGGGACGACCAAGCCGCCGCCCAACAGACACTGCAAAAACTTGACGAACTGAAATCCCACTTGCAGCAATATCACCGCTGGCGAAGCAGTCTGGAAGACGCTTTGGCAGTTTTGGAACTGCTGGAGTTAGAACCCGATGAGGCGCTGCAGCTGGAGGCGGAAACGAATATAACCCAGCTCAACCGCGAACTCGACCAGTGGGAGCTGCAACAGCTGCTGTCCGGGACATACGACGAAAAAGGTGCGGTGCTGACTGTAAATGCCGGTGCCGGCGGCACAGACGCTCAAGACTGGGCGGAGATGCTGCTGCGGATGTACACACGCTGGGGGGAAAGTCGCGGTTACAAGGTTCACCTGACCGAACTTTCTGAGGGGGATGAAGCGGGTATTAAGTCCGCTACCCTGGAAATTGCCGGTCGCTACGCCTACGGCTACCTGAAGGCGGAGAAAGGAACGCACAGGCTGGTGCGGATTTCCCCGTTTAATGCCAACGGCAAGCGGCAAACCAGTTTTGCTGGTGTGGAAGTGATGCCGGCGATCGACACCTCGGTGCAGCTGGACATTCCGGAGAAGGATTTGGAAATTACTACCTCCCGCGCCGGCGGTAAGGGCGGCCAGAATGTCAATAAGGTGGAAACCGCTGTGCGGATTGTTCACATCCCCACCGGCATTGCGGTGCGCTGTACCGAGGAGCGCAGCCAGCTGCAAAATAAAGAAAAAGCCCTGGCTATTCTGAAAGCGAAATTGCTGATTATCGCTGTTGAGCAACGGGCCAAGGAAATTGCCCAGATCCGGGGGGACATCGTGGAAGCGGCTTGGGGCAACCAGATCCGCAACTATGTGTTCCATCCTTATCAATTGGTTAAGGATCTGCGCACCGGCGTGGAAACCACCGCAATCACCGATGTGATGAACGGCGAACTCGACCCGTTTATCGAAGCTTATCTGCGCCAGGAAAACCAGATTGCCCAAAGCCAGTCGGCATAATACCTTCGTCTGAACTGAATCCCCTAAATGGTGCAACCCTCTTGACAAAGAGGGTTGCGCTGTTATAGAATCTAGCGCGAATTAAATGATTCTTTAGCTGTGGCAGAGCAGATACAACAAGGGTTGTTAAGACTTTTAAAGGTATCGCTCGCACTGCAAATAGGCATCAGATTTAACCAAAGTTTCCGGGTTCGCGCCCGGGAGCTTGGCTTATTAGATCCGGTTTCGGAATGAGGTGTAT
>CAZJNL010001506.1:0-1566 GCA_964546515.1 uncultured Oscillatoria sp. | reverse complement strand
ATACGCTGCGAGAAACCGTTTGAAGCCATCGCTCAAGGGGCGCTACAGCTGAGTCAGGGGATTGAGGTTAAAGATTTTCTCTACCACAGTTACGGCATTCGCTACTGGAACCGGCGCGAAAATTGCCACAGCTGGCATCCGATAATCAAGGCGGGCCAGTATTATCCGATGAGCGAGCCGGTGCAATTAATGCTGGGCGCTTCGCTGGAAAGTCAGCCCAGCATTGAATTAGTTCTGGGCGAGTTGGGTGCCGAAACCGGCGCGACAGAAGTGTATTTTGACGGTGATCGTCTCGTCACCCGCCAGCTGTCAGGCAACCAGACTGCGGTGCAGCCCCTCAATGACAAAGAGGGTGCCCGCAGTATTGCCAAGCTCACCCCACCGGGGTATCCTGGCAGCGACCGCATTAAAGTTCTGTTTCAGGTGGACGCCCAGCGCTTCCTGCGAATTACTGTCGAAGATTTGCTGACGAATAACACCCTGCTGGAGAACCAGCCGGTGGTTCAGCTGAGTTAGGCAGAAAGGTAGAAACCCGGTTTCTACATTAACGCACCCCGTCTCTTGTAGAGACGCGATTTATCGCGTCTCTTATCGCGTCTTCCCTCTTCGATAGAGGGCGAAAGCGAAAAATGTACAGGGTGCGTTAGGGAGCCAGAAACCGGGTTTCTTGAAGAAACCCGGTTTCTATACTTAATCGTGCACGACTACCGGCGTGCCGACCGACGCCCAGTTAAACAGCCACTCAGCGTGATTCACCGCCACGTTGGTGCAGCCGTGGCTGACTGGCGTGCCAAACTTGTTGTGCCAGTAAGCGCCGTGAATCGCGTAGCCTTCGTGATAGTACATGGTAAAAGGCACGTCGGGAACGTCGTAACCCTCGCCTTGCATGCGAGCAACCCGCTGCTTGGTTTGAATGGCAAAAGTGCCGGTGGGGGTGGGGGTTCCATCCTTGCCGGTGGAAATCACAACGGCGTAGGCAATTTTGTCGCCTTCCCAGGCAACTAAGCGCTGTTTGGACAGGTCAATTTCAATCCAGCGCTGCTCCGATTCTTGCAGCTCTAGAAGTTTATTAGCGATTTTGTTGTGTTGAGCGTCCGCATTCGCCGGCTCCGCTAGCAATGGTGTTGCCCAAACACACAAAGTAGAAAGAATTAGCGATGCACCAGCCCAGAACGTGCCGGAGCGACGCCACCAAGAAGAGTTTATCGCGCTGTTCACAGTGTACGACCTCCTGGAGCTTGAAAAGTGTACTGTTGTCTGTTACTATTTCTAGAATTTAGCTACACCGGCAAGTTCCCGGATTTCGGAAACCAGCGCTCGAATTTCTCTTTATCATACCAAATCTGTCTGTACAGTTTGTGTCTATAAGCTAAATTAAACTTTCTGCGCCCATTTATAAGTCACACTTTGCGTCTCTCCAAAAAAACACTATCTTACCGGATTTAGGTGAAACCGCCTCTCTGCTGGCCACAATCGCTGAACCAGCGGTTTTCAAATGGCTGCGGTACAGATGAAGGCAGGCGTCCCGCCTGCCCTACGGGTTGTGGCCCATGCGGCGTTGCAGAT
>CAZJNL010001505.1:0-1568 GCA_964546515.1 uncultured Oscillatoria sp. | reverse complement strand
GAAGTCGTGCGTCCCGATCGAAACGTAGCGCACTGATATGAGAAACGCTATAATACCGAGTTGCGGTATAATCAGTGTTCAGACGCCTCTCGCTAATCTGCCCATGCCCCACGCCGGCCAAGGCAACCTAATATTAGAGGGTCTTCCGCTTTAACAACCATGCAAAAAAAATCTTTAATATTAACCGGCTTAACGTTGACTTTTGCCGGTATGTGTGATACAATAGCGCTCGCTCAGATTGCTCCCGACAGCACCTTAGGCGCAGAAAGTTCCACCGTCACACCCATCGACCAATTGCGCGAGCGCATCGATGGCGGGGCTCGGAGGGGAGCGAACCTGTTCCACAGCTTTCGGGAATTCAACATTGGGGAGGGGCGAGCCGTCTATTTCAGCAATCCCTCACAAATACAGAACATTCTGACTCGCGTCACCGGCACCAACCCCTCCAACATTTTCGGCACTTTGGGCGTATCGGGCAATGCCAACTTATTTTTTATCAATCCCAACGGCATAATTTTTGGGCGCGACGCTCAGCTGGACTTGCGGGGTTCATTTATCGCCAGTGCGGCGAGCAGTATAAAATTTGCCTGCGGTACAGAATTCAGCGCCACCAATCCTGCAGCCCAGCCCCTGCTTACCGTCAGCGTGCCGGTGGGGTTGCAATTCGGGCCGAATCCGGGAAATATTAGGGTGCTAGGGCCAGGTTTGAGCCTGCCGGAGGGGGATGATTTGTTAATACCTGAAAATGACAAGAGATTTCAGCAAAACTTTTTGGAAAGTCCCGCCGGTTTGCGGGTGGGGGAGGGCCGAACTCTAGCGCTAACAGGCGGCGATGTTTTGCTGGAAGGCGGTTTCCTGAAAGCACCGGCAGGGCGGATTGAATTGGGGAGCGTTCGGGGGGAGGGTTTGGTGAGCCTGACGCCAACAGATAAGGGTTTTGCTCTAGGATATGAAGGCGTGTCGAACTTTGGGGAAATTCAGCTAGCCGGTACGGCTGGAGTAAGTGCCGGTGGGGAAGGGGGCGGGGATATCCAAGTGCGTTCCCGGCGCTTGACGCTAACAGATGGCTCGGAGATAATAGCTAACACTCTGGGGTCAAAGCCGGGAGGGACTTTAGCCGTGACGGCTTCCGAGTCGGTGGAAATTGTGAGCACATCACCCGATGAAAACTTTCCCAGCGCATTGAGGGCACAGACTTTTGGTACAGGAAATGCCGGCAGCGTCACAATTCAAACCGGGCGGCTGACTGTGAGGAATGGGGGGCTTATAGGAGCTTCTACTAACAGTTTAGGTCATGGGGGAACTGTGACAGTCGAAGCTAGCGAATCGGTGGAAGTTTTTGGCATCTCAGCCAAACGGCTGGCTCCTAGCCTCTTAGGCGCTGCGACTTACGGTGCTGGAAATGCCGGCAGCGTCAGCATTCAAACCGGGCGGCTAAGTCTGCGGGATGGGGCAGCGGTAGGTGCTGCCACTAACAGTTTAGGCGATGGTGGAACTGTGACAATCGAAGCTAGCGAGTCAGTGGAAATTTTGGGCAGCAGTATCTTGGGTGCTGTGACTTCCGGTGC
>CAZJNL010001504.1:0-1569 GCA_964546515.1 uncultured Oscillatoria sp. | reverse complement strand
CCCGCAGCCGAGATCCCCTGCTATTGTCAAAATAGGGGATTTTGTTTTGGGAGACAGTCGGATTAAAAATCATGTCCGAACAGCGCATTACCATTTCTATTTCCAGCGTCGCGGTGATTCTGGCCACCGGCTTGCTGCTGGTGCTGCTGTGGCAGTTGCGCAGTCTGCTGGTGACTGTTATGATTGCTGTGGTGCTGGCGGCTTCGATTGCGCCGGTGGTTAACTGGGCGGAAACTTTTCGCCTCCCCCGCTGGGTGGCGGCTATCTTGACTTATCTGCTGCTGTTGGGCGGTTTCACCGGCGTGGGTTTGTTAATTGGTCCTGCGGCGATCGAGCAAATCGACCGCCTCATCCGCCTGGTGCCGGTGTACGCAGAGGCTTTGCGAACTCTGGCAGAAAATTTGGCAAGCCGCCTCAATAATACGCCGCCAGAGTTAGTCAGTCAATTTTTCAACACCCAGGCGCTCACCGGCTGGGTGATTCGCTCCACTCAACAGCTACTCCTGCGCTCTTACGGCATCACGCGCGGAATTGTGGGCGGATTTTTCAGTCTGATTTTTGCTATTTTGCTTTCTGGCTACATGGTGGCGGACAGTCGCACCCTGATTAAAAGTGTGGTGCGGCTGTTTCCCCAACCTTGGGAAGATCGCCTGGAGGCGCAAGTGCTGCCGGTGAGCCAGCGCATGGGAGGCTATATTCGCGGGCGCGTGCTGGTTTCGGCGATTTTGGGTTTGGCGACTGCAGTCGGTTTGAGCGTTTTGGGGATGCCGGATTTTGCTATTGGTTTGGGGGCAATTGCCGGTGTCACCAATTTAATCCCGTTTTTAGGCCCGATTTTGGGCGCAGTGCCGGCGCTGATTGTGGCGATTTCCAAAGGGGGGTGGCTGTTCCTCTGGGTTTTAATTCTATTTGTAATCATCCAGAATCTAGAAACTTACGTCCTCGATCCTTTGCTGGTGGGAACTTCTGTGGGTATTCACCCCCTTTACCAGCTTTTGGCGGTGATTGGTGGCGTACAGGTTTTGGGGATTATTGGGGCGCTGATTGTGCCGCCTTGGTTTGCCGGCGCTTCCGCTCTCATAGAAAATCTTTACCTCAAACCCAAGCTAATGGCGCAGAGGCGAGAGGCGCAGGCGAGAGTTAAGGCAAATTCTGTGCCGGTGACTCCTTCAGCGTGAAACAGCTTGCCGGTTGTAGCCGCGCAGCGGCTTCCCGCAGGGGAACCGCAGCTATACAGGCTATAGCGCTTCTCATATCAGTGCGGTACATTTTTCGCTTCCTCACGACATCGGGGAGGGGAGACGCGATAAATCGCGTCTCTACAAGAAAGTTTATCGTTCCCAGGATCTCCCTGGGAACGAAAGCAAATAAGGCTCCGCCTCTCGCATTTCTCGAAGCTGGGAGTGAGAGCGGGCTGCAACCCAGAACGAGGGTATAATTGAAAGTTATAGCACTAGCCAAATTGGTTAGGACATTAAACATTTAGGCCCGGCGTTAGCGTTAGCGAAGCGATTCGCGTTAGCGAATTAGCGGCGCGTCAGCGCTACGCCGTACCTACGGATATATCTC
>CAZJNL010001503.1:0-1570 GCA_964546515.1 uncultured Oscillatoria sp. | reverse complement strand
GTTGCTGAGTCTGGAGTTGTACGGTTTGGCGCTGGCGGTGGCTAAATTGGAAAGCGCCTCCGCTGCAGTGGGGATTGGCATTATTGTCAATTCGGCTGCTCAGAAATGCCGGCTGAAGGCTTGGGAGTGGCCATTGGCGCTGCAAAAAGCTCGGCAAAAATTCCAGATGTGCGAGGGGGAGGGCAATTGGGACAATTGGATTGAGGCTGCGGACGGAATTGTTCGAGTGCTGCTCGCCGCACCAACCCACTGGGCGAGCTGCATGGCTTTTTTAGATATCTTCACCCGTCCTAGCGACGATGGCGAGGAATGGGGCAAAACAGCGATCGATCAGGCGCTGGCAATTCTGCGGTATCTCAATCAAGACCGGCAATTCCGGGAGCAACCTGAATTGCTGGTGTTGGAAGCTGAGTTGCGCTATTATGCGGGCAAATTAGAGAGCCGGTTCTTACCGGATGCGGTTCGCAATCAGTGTGAGGAATTGTGCCGGCGAGCGCATCAAGACAAGGGCGCATTCGCACCCGCGATTGACCTTGAGAAACGTCTTGCGCCCAAGCTGGTGACGCTGGCTTCCGGCGAAACTTTTGTTAATCGCTATCGCATTGTTTCGGCGATGCGCACAGGTTCATTCGGTCAGGTTTACCGGGCGGAGGTCACGGACGAGAAGTGGTCTGGGCCCAAGAGTGTGGCGCTGAAGCTGGTTCGTACCGACGCAGCTACTTCAGAAAAATTGCAGCACTTCACCAGGTTATTGGAGCAAGAAGCAGAAATCGCGCGGCGGCTGGATCACCCGCACATCGTCAAGACGTGCGATTTTATTAAAGAGCATAAATGCCTGGTCATGGAGTTTATCGATGGGGAAACGGTGGAAGAAAAGCTCAGCAAAAAAATTCCCCTGCCTTGGAAAAGTGCTGCGGAAATCGGACGCCAGATTGCTGAGGCTTTGATCTATGCCGGTGAAGTCATCGAGCGCGATTTTGGCAAGTCTGATTTCGCCCATCGCGATATCCATCCTGGCAATATAATGGTGATGGGAACGACTGAAAATCCCCACGCCAAGCTTTTAGACTTCGGTTTGGCCCGCCTTCCGGGCGGGTTAACCAGTACCGTGGTGCTTGACGGTGTAAATCGCCGCATGATTTATCGCGCTCCTGAATATGGCAATAAGATGGACTTGCGGGCTGATATGTTTGCCCTGGGCGTGATTCTCTACGAACTGCTTGCAGGCGAATTTCCCTATCCGGTGGATAAGTATAGCGAGTACAAACATGATATATGTTCGGGGAGCGAAGTCGCACAGTCCCTGCGCCCATTGCGGGAAATCCTCCCCGATACTGGCGTGCCGGCTCAACTCGAATCGGTCCTGCTGAAAATGGTAGCATTCAAGAAAGATGACCGCTACAATAGTTGGAAAGAGTTGATTGCTGAACTAGAGCAAATGCTCGCTTCCTAAAAACCCAGGTCTTCCCCCCCTCCCCGCGTGCGGGGAGGGGCTAGGGGGGTGGAGCATCCCACTTTTGCAAAGATTGTCACCCTCACCCCCCTAATCCCAGACGCGATAAATCGCGTC
>CAZJNL010001502.1:0-1571 GCA_964546515.1 uncultured Oscillatoria sp. | reverse complement strand
GCATAGAACTCACAAACTTAGGCTCCAGCAGCTGCGATAGGTCGGGAATTTGTTGGATTTGGTTTTGCCCCTTCAAAAATTCTGCCATATCCTTCATCCTTTTCCCCAAATACAGCTCGCTTTGCGGGTTCGCCAGCATTTCTAAGTTAGTCTGCAAGTCGGGCAACTTCAAAACCTTTAAATTCGCCTCCAATTCAGCCGGCGCAACATTCAGGCGTTTCGCCGCAATCGCCACAGCCTCCTGCCGGTTTGTCTTCAAGAAATCCAAAGCCTTAAAAATCCCCCGCACAAACGCTTCCACAGACTGAGGGTGCTTTTCAATAAACTTCGTCTCAAAAACATAAAGGTCAGTAATCGCACCCGGCATCTTGGAAGAATCATAGATAATTCTGCCATCTTTCTGAGCCGCATTCGCCTGCTCCATAAAAGGCGAGTAAGTCACCGCAATCTCTACCTTGCCAGTTTGATAAGCCGCCGCCGCCGCCTCGGGCAGCATAGAAACAAGGGTGATATCCTTTTCGGTAAAACCGGCTTCTTTGAGTACCTGCAGCAAGAAAAAGTGGCTGACACTCCCTTTTTCCAAAGCAATCCGCTTGCCTTTGAAATCTTTAATGCCAGTCAGGCTATTCCGCGCTAAAATGCCATCAGCGCCCTGGGAAATATCTTCAACCAGAACCACTCGGAAGTTTGCCCCATTCGCCGCCAGCACAACCGCCTCTGACGTCACCGGCGCAACTCCTTGCAGGCGTCCGGCGATAAAAGCCGCATTAGAATCAGAATTAGCGCTGAACTCCTTAACATCCAAATTCAGACCCAGCTCTTTGAAAAAGCCTTTTTCCCCAGCAATGTGCAGTGGCGTCAGCCCCACCCAAGTGACAATCCCCAGAGAAGCAGAAACATTGCCAGCTTCAGGGCTTTGCGTCCGGTTCGTACAGGCGTGGAGAGCGCCCCCACCCACCGCACCGGCAATTAACCAAATAGCTTGCCGGCGCGTCCAAAAGCGACAGTCTTGCAATCGATTCATTAATTTATCTTCCCCTTGAACTGCATAAATGCTAAAACTCTGTTCTCCTATCCAGTCCTGTTAATTGCCCATAATAAACCTAACCCCCTAACCCCTTTCCCTAGAAGGTAAGGAGTGTCCGCAGCTTCTAAACAGATTACTGCAGACGCACGCGCCGCTCCGGAGCGACATTTCAATGCCCACCGGCTCTATTGCGGGCGCAACAGGTGCCGGTGCGGGGACTTCCCCTGCAGGGGGGGTGGGAGTGGCAGGTTATTTTGATAGCTGAAACCGGCTGCTGGGGGTGCCGGTGGGGCACACTTGCTCCACTTGTAGAAAAACGACATTCATGCGTTCGTACCTACCGATGGAGCTCCAAGCTCGACTGATGGAGCTCCAAGCTCGACTGATGGAGCTCCAAGCTCGAACGATGGAGCTCCAAGCTCGAACGATGGAGCTCCAAGCTCGAACGATGGAGCTCCAAGCTCGAACGATGGAGCTCCAAGCTCGAACGATGGAGCTCCAAGCTCGACTGATGGAGCTCCAAGCTCGACTGATGGAGCTCCAA
>CAZJNL010001501.1:0-1572 GCA_964546515.1 uncultured Oscillatoria sp. | reverse complement strand
CCCCCCCCCCCGCGCCGGGGGGGGGGGGTGGGGGGGGGGGGCCTCATCCCTGGAATACGCAACGCCCCAGCTGCTCTGAGTGTGCACTTGCATTTACCACCGGCTTGACAGCAGCCGGTTGCCCGCAACTACAGCTATACTCTTCTATTAAATTAAATCCCCCAGCACGGTCGAGATAGATATGTCCAAACTGCCGGCATTCCGCGATGAAAAGCTCCTGCGCCGCGCACTCACCCACAGCTCCTACGTCGAAGAACACCCCGAAGCGCGAGAAAACAACGAGCGCCTAGAATTCCTCGGCGACGCCGTGCTGAATTTTCTGTCCGGCGAGTTTCTCTATAACCGCTACCCGCAGATGAGCGAAGGCGAACTGACTCGCCGGCGTTCGGCGCTGGTGGAGGAAAAGCAGCTCGCCAAATTCGCAACCGACTTGGGAATCGGCAAACTGATGCGCTTAGGCAGAGGTGCAGCAGCAAAAGATAAAGGCCGGCACAACCTCTCCTTACTCAGCGACGCCTTTGAAGCCATCATCGGCGCGTACTTTCTCGACTCCGGAATTGATGCCGTTCGCGCTTTTGTCGAACCCCTGTTTATCTCCGTTGCTGACAGCATCCCCTCTTCTAAACCCAGTGCAGATCCCAAAAGCTTGTTTCAGCAGTGGGCGCAGGCTCACACCGGCAAAACCCCTCAATACCTGATAGTCGAGCAATCTGGCCCAGAACACGCCAGAAAATTCACTGCCGAAGTCCGCGTTGCCGGCAAATCCTACGGTAGAGGCACCGAACGCAGCAAGCAAGCCGCCGAAAAACTCGCCGCCGAAGCCGCGCTCAAAAAAGTCCGGCAACCCACTGACCGGCCCACTTTACGCCCCTGACTCCTGTCAAAACTTCTCGTGATAAAATACCTTTAATATCACGTCAGGTTGAATACCCATCATATCTCTGAGGTCGGGCATTGGGCATTGGGCATTGGGCATTGGTTTCTGATTGCGGTTAATCAACCTGACATGATATAAGATACTGAAACACCATCCGCCACCACCCCCCCACACTACCGCAGAAGATGAAAATGAGCCGGTTTATTTACGAAAAATCAGTTTCCTATAAAGGACATCTGATCGTCCCCTTTGTTTTTGGGATGGCCGGTGGCCAGCACATCTATTCCTATGCCTTACTCTCTGACTCCGGGCATAAAGGGCCATTTCACAAAGCAGAAAACCCTGCCGGCATCTATTCAGACAGCCTGGATGGCATCGCAGAGATTGCCAAAGAACATCTTGATGAACATTGCCCCGCTGCTGGTGCCGCCGACAATTTTAAGTCTCGCTACACCTATCGCGACAACCTGATCATCGTCTGCCAACTCGCCAGTAAATTTTTCTACGACCATTATAAACCCGACAGTTTAACCAATGTGGCCGCCCCCAAAATATTCACAAGTGAAAGCGAGTGCCTCAACTGGATAAAACAGGGACTCGACCGCTCACATACTGACTCCATCCCCCAAAACCAGTAAAAGTAGGGTGAGTTCCCCCTTCGATCCCCCCAACCCCCCTTAAAAAGGGGGGCTAAC
>CAZJNL010001500.1:0-1573 GCA_964546515.1 uncultured Oscillatoria sp. | reverse complement strand
TCGCGATTTACCTTAGGCAAAGCGGCGACAACTTTCCACTGCGCCTGAGTTATGGTGTACTTTCCCATAAAAAAAGGCTGCACTGTCACTAGGCGTTGCGGACCTTCGTCGCTATTTCGCTCTGACTCTGTTTGCGGGGAACCCATCCTAAAAGTTCCCCCCGGAATCGACACCATTTCTAAAATCACCCCGCCTCCTAAGTCATAGGTAAAGTATTCAGCTTGCCGGCGCCTGCGGTAGATTTCTCGCCCCCGCGCATCTACCGTAATTGTGTCGAAGGCAAAAGTTTGCAAAGTTTTGCCCTCACCCCCCCTACTTCCCTTTTCCTCCTTGGGAGAGGGGGGAGTGTCAGAAGCTTCATCAACTCCCCCTCTCCCCTTGTGGGAGAGGGGGTTGGGGGGTGAGGGGGAAACATCAGAGATTGGGGAATAAGGGGAAGAGGTGAAAACCTGACGGGCGAATACCGACGCCACAAATCCCCCACCGGCAAATACCGCTAGCTTGACAAGTTGTCGGCGCGTCAGGGAATTCGCTTTTGTCAGGGAGGAAACCGCTTGCAGCGCCTGAGGTGCTGAAGAGTAGCGCTGGCGGTAATCATAGCGCACCATTTTATCTAAAATGTTCGCCAAATTCGGGCTAACTTGCGCCCAGTTGCGCCAGAGAACTTCACCGGTTAGGGGATCTTGGGGCAATCGTTCTGGGGGGATGCCGGTGAGTGCTTGAATTGCCGTCATTCCCAGGGCATAAACATCGCTGCTCAACTGGGTTTTGCCCTTAGCTTGCTCACTCGGCATGTATCCGGGGGTGCCAATCCCAACTGTCAAACTCGTCTGACTCTGCTGCGCATTTACCACCCCGGTGCAGACTTGCTTAATTGCGGCAAAGTCTATCAAGACGATTTTCCCATCCTTGCGGCGTCGGATTAAGTTTGCCGGTTTGATATCGTGGTGGATCACACCTTCTTGATGGGCGTAATAAAGGGCTGTCAGCACATCCAGCAAAAAGGCAATCACCCGTTTTTCTCTCCACTTGCATCCCGGTTGGATTTCCGCGCACAGACTGTCGCCGTCGATGAATTGCTGCACGAGATAGAATTCTTGATTTTCCTCAAAGTGAGCAAAAAGTCTGGGAATTTGGTCGTGTTCGCCCAATTTCTGAAGGGTTTGAGCTTCCGTGTCAAATAACCGTCTGGCAACCTGCAGGGTATACGGATCGTTCGATTGGGGTTTAAGCTGTTTGACGACGCACACAGGATTGCCGGGTAGCTGGGTGTCTTCCGCGAGGAAAGTTTTGCCAAATGCCCCGCCTCCCAGATGTTTGACGATTTTATAGCGCCCCTTAAGGGTTCGTCCCAACATGGCTTTGATGGCAGTTTATGATAAGTTTTTATCCAGGATACAGCCTTTTGGTACAAATGTCAATCCTTTTTTTGCCAAAGTTTTTCCCCTCACCCCCTACTCCTTCTCCGATGAAGGGAGAGGGGTAATAAGAGACAGCAGGGGATGCTCTGCGATAAGATACGCAATATTTATTTATTCTTAACCCAAGTTGCTACCTACAAGTCTAAGCATCC
>CAZJNL010001499.1:0-1576 GCA_964546515.1 uncultured Oscillatoria sp. | reverse complement strand
CTGACGGGGCTGCCGGCGGAAATCGTCCGGCTGACTAACCTGACAGTGCTAGACCTCAGCCGCAATCAACTGACAAAGCTCCCGGCGGAAATCGGCAGGCTGACTAACCTGACACTGCTAGACCTCAGCCGCAATCAACTGACAAAGCTGCCGGCGGAAATCGGCGGGCTGACTAACCTGACACGGCTAGACCTCAGCAAAAATCAACTGACAAAGCTGCCGGCGGAAATCGGCGGGCTGACTAACCTGACAGAGCTATGGCTCACCGGCAATCAACTGACAAAGCTGCCGGCGGAAATCGGCGGGCTGACTAACCTGGAATATTTAAACATCGACGACAATCCACTGACTTCTCCGCCGCCTGAAATTGTAGAGCAGGGAACAGAGGCGATTTTAACGTATCTTCAGGAGCGTTTGCAGGACAGCCAGCCGCAGTGGGTTTCCAAACTGCTGGTGGTGGGCGAAGGGGGTGTTGGCAAGACTTCACTGTTGCGTGCTCTGTGCGGCGAACCCTTCAACACTCAGGAATCAACCACCCACGGCATTGAACTCCGGACACTGGAAGTGGATCATCCCACCCGCTCGGATGTTACGATGCAGCTCAACACTTGGGACTTTGGGGGGCAAGAAATATATCACGCCACCCATCAATTCTTTCTCACCAACCGCTCGCTTTTCCTGCTAGCCTGGAATGCCCGGTATGGATTTCAACAAGGCAAACTTTACTATTGGCTCGACACCATCCAGGCACTCGCTCCTGACTCTCCCGTTTTGCTCGTCGCCACCCACATCGACGAGCGAGACGCCGACCTTCCCCTTAGCGAGTTACGCGACAAGTACCCCCAGATTCTCGGTCAGTGCGAAATCAGCAGTAAAACAGGTAAAGGCATCGATGCGCTGCGGCTGGCGATTGCGGAAGCAGCTGCCAAGTTGCCTTTGATGGGTGAAATTTGGCCGACCACTTGGCTGAATGCCGCCAGTGCCCTCCGCTCTCAACCCGAAAAACACGTCACCCCGCAACAATTGTACGGCATCATGGCCGAAGAGGGGGTTGACGAGAGCGGCAGGCCGGTGCTGGCGCAATGGCTCCATGAATTGGGCGAAATTCTTTATTTCCAGAACAGTGAAGAACTCAACGACCTTGTTATCCTCAAGCCCCAGTGGGTGACTGAATACATCAGCAAAGTTTTGGAAAGCGAAAAAGTGATACAGGAAAACGGTATTTTTACCCGCGAGTGCATGAATGAACTTTGGCATGACCTCGCGCCAGATATGCGCGACCACTTCCTGCGCCTGATGGAGCGCTTTGACCTTTCCTACCGAACTCTGGAAAACAGAGATATCAGTCTCGTTGTGGAGCGCCTGCCCCTAGAAGCCCCAAATTACGAACAGAAATGGAGCAAAATCACACAAACGGACAGCTGCCAGGAAATCTCGATGAGGTTCAAACTCAATACGATTCCCGCCGGCATCCCCACCTGGTTCATCGCCCGCCAGCACCGCTTCACCACCCGCACCCACTGGCGCACCGGTGCCCTTTTTGCCTACGAAACTGAGCAAAAACATCTGGCATTAG
>CAZJNL010001498.1:0-1580 GCA_964546515.1 uncultured Oscillatoria sp. | reverse complement strand
AATCAACCTCTCCGCAGTCAGCTCTGGCCGGTTGAGATAGCCTCAGGCCTTTATGCCGCCGATATAAATTTCCCCGGGCACGCCAACCGGCACCGGCTGCAGGTGGGAGTCGAGCGGGTAAATCCGCTTGTTGGCAGTGGGGCTCCCGATGGGAACAGTGTTTTGATGGCTGTCGCGAGGGCAGAGCCAACAGGTGGCCTCAACGCACGCCTCTGTTGGCCCGTACATGTTGGACAGGTTGGCTTGCAGGGGAGAGTTGCCGTTCGCCCCTACTGACATGAAGCGAGCGCAGATTTCTGGGGTTAGAGGTTCGCCGCCGCAGAAGACGTGCCTGAGCTGCTTGCAATTCTCAACACCAGGCTCCTCCAGGAAGAGCTGCAGCATGGAGGTCACGAAGTCGAGGACAGTGACGATTTGATACTTGTTAACCAGTCTGAGGATGTGGGCGCTATCCTGATGCGCCCCCGGTGGAGCCACAATTAACTGCGCTCCTGCAGACAGTGGCCCGAATATCTGCCAGACTGCAGGCTCAAACGCCAAAGGAATTGTTTGCAAGATTCGGTCTGTCTCGGCGATATGGAAGGCTTCCTGTCTCCAGAAAATTTGATTGCAAATAGCTCGGTGCTCCATCATCACGCCTTTGGGCTGCCCTGTGGAGCCTGAAGTGTAGATGACATAGGCTAGGCTGTCAGATGTGACGTTGCTGGCAGGGTTTTCAGCGCTTTGGGAGGCAATTGTCTCCCAGTCGGCGAAAGCGCGATCGGGTGCGCCCCGTGTTGGGGAAGGCTCTCCACCAAATGCTGTTGGGTGAGCAGCACCGGCACCTGAGTGTCTTGCAGATGCGCGGCTAGGCGCTCTTTGGGATAGGCTGGGTCTAGGGGCACAAAAGCCCCACCGGCTTTGAGGATTCCCAGCAAACCCACTACCATTTCTAAGGAGCGCTCTAAGCAGATTCCCACCAGAACTTCCGGTCCGACTCCGAGAGACTGCAAGTAGTGGGCCTGTTGATGGGCGCGTTGCTGTAACTGCCGGTATGTTAGAGAGGCGACTCGGCGCTCTACGTCTTCAAAAACCACTGCAACAGAATCGGGGGTTCGCTCGACTTGCGCGTCTTTGAGCCGGTGCGGCATCTTTGGGGTAATTTGCCTCGGTGTTATAGCAATGGACAGTAAGCTTAGGACACTGGGACAGGCAAGATGCCTGTCCTACGAGGTATAGGACAGACAACCCGTAGGTACGGCGAACGCCCTAGCCTCAATGTCTAATGTCCTAACCAATGTGGCTAGTGCTAGATTCCACTCGACTAGGATCTGATACCGCTCTCGCGCCGTAAGCAGGGGCAATTCTGCCAGACACTGCCTGGGATTGGCAGCCTGGGTTTCTAGCAAGGTCTGAATGTGTCCCAGCATGCGGGTGATGGTGCTGTCGTCGAACCGCTGCCGGTCGTATTTAATTTTGAGCGAGAGTTCTGCGCCCCCATACGCCGCCTTTCGTCAGGGGATAGTTGTTTTGTTCGAGGAGGCGAACTTCTATATTTTCCCACCGGCCACCAGAAGCTCGCAAGCTGGAATTTAACTGGC
>CAZJNL010001497.1:0-1583 GCA_964546515.1 uncultured Oscillatoria sp. | reverse complement strand
CGGTTCGGCGGCTGACGATACCGGCTTGCAGCATCACTTTCAGATGCTTGGAGACATTAGCCTGACTGGTGTCAGTCGCTTCGACCAACTCTTGCACGCACTTTTCGCCGTCGCGCAGGAAGTTCAAAATCTTGAGTCGCATCGGCTCACTCAAAATGCTGAAATAGTCAGCAACTTGTTGCACTACTTCTTGTGGGACAGGCGGCGCTGATTTCATCGGATCGACCAGAAAGAACTGATCCCAAGATTGGAGCAGTTAATTTGTCTGTGCCAATAGAGTGATGAACCGATAATTTTCAGCAGCATGTTGGGAGAGTGGCTAGTGACTGGCTGTGAATCGTTTGTCAGCCCTAGCCCCTAGCCCTTCTGTCCCTAGTCGGGGTTAATCCGCATCAAGACTTGGCCATACTCCACTGGCTCGGCATTCTGGGCCAAAATTTCCATCACCTGTCCGGACACCTCGGCTTCTATCTCATTCATCAGCTTCATCGCCTCAATAATACAGACAGTCTGGCCCGTCTTGATGCGGTCGCCCACCCCCACAAACGGCGGCTCATCCGGTGCCGGGGACCGATAAAACGTGCCCACCATTGGGGAAATCACATCGACCCACTTTTTGTCCAGCGGTGAGGGGGCGACGGCGGTTGCAGGGGGGGCGGTTACGCCTGCTTGTGCAGTACCTCTGGCTTCCAAACCAGAGGGGGCGGCTGGGAGTTGTGGCGGAGCGGGTGGGGGTGGGGCGGCTTCCCAACCGGGCGCAGCGCCCGGTGCCGGCGGTGCCGGTGGCGTCAGGCGCTCTCGCAGATGAGTGTCCTTGCGCACCGTCAGCTCAAAATCGCCACTTTTTAGGGTCAGCTCGGAGATGTCAGTCTTGTCGAAAGCCGCTAGCAGTTCGCGGAGTTGATTTAAGTCCAGTTGCACGGCGGGTGCGTTCCTCTCAGATAGGCTACAGGCAAAAAGGGGGTGGGGGATGGGCAATGGGCCACCAGCCATAGGTCCGCTATAGCCTGTAGCCGGTTGCCTGCTATTTTATTCGCGACCCAGATAGGTATCGGTGCGGGTATCAATGCGAATCCGCTCTCCCTGGGAAATAAACAGGGGAACCATCACCTGAGCGCCGGTTTCCACCGTAGCTGGCTTCGAGCCGCCGGTGGCCGTGTCCCCTTTGACGCCCGGATCGGTTTGAACCACTTCCAGCACCACGGAATTGGGCAGTTCCACTTCCAGCACCTGCTCGCCCCAGCGAACGATGTTGACTTCCATTCCTTCCTTGAGGTACTTGACGCGCTCGCCAATCTGTGCTTCGTTGAGGCTGGTTTCTTCGTAACTCTCCATATCCATAAAGACGAACTGCTCGGCCTCTTTATAGGTGTGCTGCATGGTACTCTTTTCCAGGGTGGCCTGAGGCACCGTCTCACCGGCTCGGAACGTCCGCTCGATGACGCTGCCGGTTTGCACATTTTTCAGTTTTGTCCGCACGAAGGCAGATCCTTTCCCGGGCTTGACGTGGAGGAATTCCACCACTCGCCAAACGTACCCATCTAATTCAATTGTGACGCCCGGTCGAAAGTCGTTACTAGAAA
>CAZJNL010001496.1:0-1585 GCA_964546515.1 uncultured Oscillatoria sp. | reverse complement strand
GGATAGTCTACCACGGCAGGGGTGGAAAAAGATAGTGCCCGCCACCACTTTGTGCCGGCAAGTGTGAAAAAATCAGAAAAAAATTCCCGTGCCCGGGGTGAGCAGTGGGGGGGATGTGCCGGTCAAGTTTGCGGTTTGAGGGGGTGGGGGGAAGAGAGTTGACGGGGTGTACCGGCTCGTGGTAGGATTCAGTAATTACAACTTTATAATGGAGTAATGGCAGCCCTTAAATTTCGGCAAAGATTCCCATTATAAGAAGAGTCTACCACGGCAGGGGGGAAAAAGATAGTACCCGCCACCACTTGGGCGGCGGTGACATATTAAAAAATTATAAAAATACAGCAAGTGGGCCGGACTCTTGTTAAAGTCATATCTTAGACCATTTAAGCCGGGACGGTTAAAACCGGCGGAAACAAAGACGTTCTTTGCTTGACAAGGGTTGAAAGGTCAACCGTATCGGAATTCCCCAAGGCTGCGCTGTTTGCAATGGGGAGAACTCCGGGGGAACTCTCTGGGAGAGTTAGGGCTTGCTGATGTGCTGGCAGAGCCAAATAATTGAGGGGATGCCGGTGCAATGTCCCGGACATATTGCCTTCTCATCCAAGAATTAATTGAGTAGAGACTTTTATGACCACATCACAATCCGCAGAACAGCCTATATGGGTGCAAGACAGGGATACGGTTATCGCCAATAGTGCCGATAATCAGTGGCGCTACGAAACGCCTCCTGATTATTCCCGCACCAATGGATTTCTCAAAAAAGAGAGCCTGTACAGCCACCTTGAGGGATCTTTAGAGGCAATTGTACAAAACTTGGTAAGAACCTTCGAGATGGAGGCATCCTACAAAACAAACCCACAGCAGTGGCTGTCAGTTGTAGCCGACAAGTTTCGCATGAGTACGAACGGCGGTCCACCACACACTGCAGAAGATATAGTAGCCGTTGGAACCTACAACCTATTTCTCGGCGAGTCGCAGCATTATAGCTCGAAAGCTGAAACTTTTGAATCATCAGCCCACATCTTCCACCAGGCATTTCCCAGCGGATTTCTCTGGGAACTGATCGAAGTTCTTTCCGGACCGGCAAATGTTACCTTCAAGTGGCGTCACTGGGGAACCTTTAGCGGACACTACAAAGAACACCCACCGACAGGAGAAAGGGTAGAAATCGTCGGACTCAGTATCGCTCGCGTCACGGATGACTTGAAGATTGAGTCGTTGGAACACTATTTTGACACCAGTTCATTCTTGGGCAAATTAGCAACCGGCTGCCCCTTCCACTCTCAAAAAAACACAGATGTGACGCAATAAAACTTCCATAACAGGGGCGTTAACCCGGGTAAAGCCGCCCTACAGGCGTCTGCGCGTTTCGCCCCTACTTGCCGGTTAAAACCGCCTTTCTCCGCACAAGCGCAGCACCGCAGGTGCGGGGAAAAAAGCCCGCACAGGTGGACAAAATGTGGCCGTTGTCGAGACGCCACAAAAGGCATTCGTACAATCTGTGGCGATATATAGCGGTTTTCAGTTGGATGAAGTACGCATCAATAACCCGGTTTCTTTAAGAAACCGGGTTTCTCAGTACCTC
>CAZJNL010001495.1:0-1588 GCA_964546515.1 uncultured Oscillatoria sp. | reverse complement strand
ATGGGTTTCGGTTGTAAGTAAAGAACGGCGAATCATTTGCGAATGAAAATTTCGGGTGTGCATTAAAGAACCCCGCGCAAATGCTTCGCCACTACATTGAAGCGGATGAAGCGGAGATATCGGGTGAGCCCGCCCCTCCTTGAATTATCGCTCCAGCTGTTCCATTTCCTTCTGCCACTGTTTTAACTGTTTCTCGCGCTCTTTGAGCTCTTTTTCTGAAGGCACCGGCAGCCCATTGCTGCGGCTGTATTTCCCCCTGTCTCTGGGCAGTCCTGTAAAATATTCCGTGCCTTCGTTGGGGAAAATGTTTTTCTCCCGCAGCCCCTTTTCGCAAAAGGTCTGCCAAAATAAAAGCCGGTCGAAAACTTCCCCGCCCAGGCGTCGCAGGCGCTTCACTGACATTTTAGAAGGGCCAAATAAAATTAGCTCGGTTTCTGTTTTTCGCGGAAGCAGGCGAAGCTCGCCGCCCCGCCCCCGCAAGAATTCTACCCCGAAACACTCGCCAAAATCAAAGATGCAAACTTCCGTGACATCGCTGTCTTCTTCTGCTAAAATATCTACTTTGAGCTGGAGTTGATAGCCGAGGGCGCTGACGGATGACTGCGGCAAAACCATGCGGATGCGCTCAATGGATTCGCTGTAGTTCGCCCAGAAATCCCGGCGCATCTCTAGCTGAGTGATTTCTTCGTCTTGCAGTCGCAGCATTCTGGCGAGCAGGTTGACTAATTGCTGGAAATAGCTGTAGTTGAGAGCGCCAAGACTGCGGCGCAGCGCTGATTTGGCGCTGTCGGAAAGCTGGTGCCACCGGCTGCCGGTGCTGCCGGCGCTATAATTTTGTCGGATTAAATTGAGAACTTCTGGCATTTTACCTGCAACTTCTGCCGGCATCTTGGCGAGCAATTCCTCAACCGCTGCTACCTGCTGCTGCGGTGACATTTGCTGCAAGCAGCGCAACAGCCACTCCGCTTCTTGCTTGTTCGGTGTGGATTTAGCCGGAAATAGGGCTGCTAGGCGCTCGTAAGCTGCCTCGACGGCGCTCACCCGCGCCGGCAAACCGGCACGCCGCACAAGCTCCTTGGGCGTGATTGTGTACTGCCAGCTGATTTTGGCGATATCGGATGACGGCTGGCTCCCCGCAAACACTCTGATAAGCTGTACGGCTAAAGTGTCATCGCCTTTAGCGCGAGGGGCAAAGATAGAGAAGCTCTCGATTAGGGAGGGAGCGAGCGGGGGAGCGGTGGTTTTTTCTGTCTCCAGAGTGTTGACATCTGACTTGTGGATGTGGTAAATAGCCAGACGCCAGAGCAGCCGGCGTTTCAGCAAGGAGTTGCTGACAGCCGCCTCCCAAATAGCTTCGGAAGTGGCTGCGCTCGCGTCTGGGTGTTGGGCATCCCACACCGGCTTATTGTAGAGACAGTACACCCACTCTATTTGCGTGAGGTTGCAGGCTTCACCGTTTTGGATATCGGCGATAATCTCGTCAATCTGGCGGGGTTTAGCCGGGGGATTGATGCTGGATGCAACCGGCGGATTGCTTGCGCGATTTGCAATCGCAGGAAGACGCCCAATTGGAGGCCATCACGCTCGC
>CAZJNL010001494.1:0-1588 GCA_964546515.1 uncultured Oscillatoria sp. | reverse complement strand
CGGTGACTGGCGACCGGCACTCACAATTACCAACTTACCACAGACAGCGAGATGAACATCAGAATTGGCAATGGCTACGACATCCACCGGCTGGTTGCCGGTCGCGCTTTGATTCTGGGAGGGGTGAACATTCCCCACGAGGTGGGTTTGCTCGGTCACAGTGACGCCGACGCGCTCACCCACGCGATTATGGACGCTATGCTGGGGGCGCTGAGTTTGGGGGACATTGGACATTATTTTCCGCCCTCGGACGAGAAGTGGGCCGGTGCGGACAGTTTGGTGTTGCTGGCGCAAGTCAACCAGCTGGTTGAGTCGCGAGGCTGGCGGGTGGGGAACATTGACTCGGTGGTGGTGGCGGAGCGCCCCAAGTTGAAGCCGCACATACCGGCAATGCGCTCGCGACTTGCCGGCGTGCTGGGTGTCAATCCCGACCAAATTGGCGTCAAAGCCACCACGAACGAAAAATTAGGGCCGGTGGGGCGAGAGGAGGGAATCGCGGCTTATGCGGTAGCTTTGTTACAGGAGATAGAAAAATGAAAACATTAGTTTATCTGCTCAAGGAAGACAGCGAAGAAACGGTGACAGCCATCGGTTTGCTGCAGCGGCTGCAAGGTGGAATGACACAATCTGAAGTGGAGATTAGAGTAGAAACTGTACATTGAAACTAACTTTGCGATCAGTGTCGCCACTGGACGTGACCCCCAAGCTGAGAATTTGTTTACTCAATGCCCAATGCGATGATGCCCAATACCAAATACCCAGCAGTTACTACAGAAAATAATAATGAGAGTTTTCCCTATTATACCAACTTTTGGGCGTCAGTGGCTGGCTGTTTTACTAGCCCTGGTGATGGCGAGCTCCCTCACCGGCTGTAACTGGAAGCTGAAAACCGAAGCCGCACAAGTGCCGCAGCTGATTTCCAGCGTGCTCAGCGATCCAAAAACCTTCAACGCTGTCCTCAGCGAAGAGTCGCCGAACATTTTTGGTTTCACCTACGAGGGGCTGATTACAGAAAACGGACTCACCGGGGAGGTGGAGCCAGCGCTAGCGGAATCCTGGGAAATTTCCCAGGACAAAAAGCGGATTGTGTTTACCCTGCGCCCGGGGCTGAAGTGGTCAGACGGACAGCCACTGACAGCGGATGATGTAGTATTTACCTACAACGACCTCTATTTTAACGAAAGCATTCCCACCAGCGCCCGAGACGTTCTCAGGATTGGCAAGAGTCGAGCCTTGCCGAAAGTGAGAAAACTGGACAACCGGCGGGTTGAGTTCAGCGTTCCCGAACCCTTTGCCCCTTTCCTGCGAACCACAGGACTTTCCATAATGCCTGCGCACGCGCTGCGGGAAGCAGTGAGTACAAAAGACGAAAAGGGAAATCCCCGCTTTTTATCGACCTGGGGTATCGATACCAAACCAGAGGAGATTATCGTCAACGGTCCTTACCAGTTAGAAAGCTACTCCACCAGCCAGCGCGTCACGTTCCGGCGCAACCCCCACTACTGGCGCAAGGATAAGGAGGGCAAACCCCAGCCTTATATTGAGCGCATTGTCTGGCAAATCGTGGAATCGACCGACACGTCTTTAC
>CAZJNL010001493.1:0-1589 GCA_964546515.1 uncultured Oscillatoria sp. | reverse complement strand
AAATTAGCGTGCGCGAGTTTGTGCGCCAAGTCGCTAAATCGGAGCTTTACCGCTCTCGGTTTTTCGACAATTGCCCCCGCTACCGGGCGATTGAGCTGAATTTCAAGCACCTGCTCGGTCGCGCTCCCGATGGCTACGATGAGATGAAGTCTCACAGCAGCACACTCGATGCAGGCGGTTTCGAGGCCGAAATAGATTCCTACATCGACAGCGAGGAGTACCAGCTGGCGTATGGGGAAAATACAGTTCCGTTTTACCGGGGCTACAAAACCCAGCCGGGCAAGAAAATGGTTGGATTTACCCACATTTTCCAGCTGCTGCGCGGTGCTTCTAGCAGCGACCTGAAAGGCAATTTGGCAGGGAATAGCCCCCGGCTGAATAAGTATGTGATTCAGGAAACTCCCCTCGCTGTGGTTCCGCCATCGGGTGGCTCCCAGGGTTGGGCGTTCCAAGACACGCCGCTGGGGGCTCGCACCCGTCACGGGGTTGGCGCTGATGCTGAAGGCAAGGTGTTCCGCATCGAAGTCACCGGCTACCGCTCGAATGTGGTGAATCGCATCTCGAAATTCCGGCGCAGTAACCAGGTTTATCTTGTGCCGTTCGACCAGCTCTCTAAAGAGTATCAGCGGATTCACAAGATGGGCGGCGTAATCGCCAGCATCACGCCGGTTGAATAGAAATAAAGGGACGACAAAAAAATCTGAGGGTTGAGTTTTGAGTTTTGAGTTGAAACAAATTTAAAACGGAAACTCAAACCTCAGAACAGGCAAAGGATCTAGAACGATAGGGCGGCAGGTTTATAAAGGTTGGGGGAAAAAGCAGATATCAAGTCAGGAAAATTCGGGAAAAAAATAGGGAAGTACCGCTAGCAGCGACCGGCTTGATAGCGAGGGCCCAACTCTTATAAAGTCAATTTTTGGAGTGGCGATTGAGAGGCGCTGCGCTCAAGATAGAATCAAAACTCTAAAAGGAACGATCGACCAGCTTCGATTCATTGAAATCAGGAGAGATTACTATGGCTTTGTGGGCAGTTGAAACAACTCCAGTAGAACGGCGACCTTCCGTAACGGAAGAAGAGTTGCAGGTGGTGATTCGGGCTGTTTACAAACAGGTGCTGGGCAATGAGCATTTGATGGAATCCGACCGGCTGACCAGCGCCGAATCATTGCTGCGCAATGGGGACATTACCGTCCGCCAATTCGTGGAGAGTGTGGCCAAATCGGAGCTGTATCGCTCTCGGTTTTTTGAATCTGCTTCTCAGTACCGGTTCATCGAGCTCAACTTCAAGCACTTGCTGGGACGGGCTCCGGTAGACCAGTCGGAAATTTCTGAACACGTCCGCATCTACAGCGAGCAAGGCTACGAGGCGGAAATCAATTCCTACATCGATAGCGAAGAGTATCTCCAAAATTTTGGGGAAAACATTGTACCATACCCGCGCTCTGTTCGCACGCAAGTCGGAATTAAAAATGTCGGCTTCAACCGGATGTTTTCCCTGATGCGGGGACCGGCGAGCAGTGACAGCGATAACCGGGCAAAGCTGATCCGGGATGTGGCGGCAAATCTGCCCACCAAAATCGTCGCTCCTG
>CAZJNL010001492.1:989-1590 GCA_964546515.1 uncultured Oscillatoria sp. | reverse complement strand
AAAAAAGACCCTCACCCCCATCCCCTCTCCCATTTTGGGAGAGGGGAGAAAAAATCTGGTCTTTTTCTTACTCCCCCTCTCCCGCTCTTGTAGAGACGCGATTTATCGCGTCTGGGTTGGGGGGTGTTGTCGCTTTTGTGCGGTTAATCAACCGGACATGATATTAAGTCGCACCGGCACTCTCGCTCGCAGGTAAAAGTAGAAGTAGCCGGGGAAGTAAATAAGATTAATTATAACCAGCAATCCTTGACCTGTCAAAGAGTGGGTGCGCGGCAAGATGTAGAGGGTTGCGGCTAGCACCAGTAACAGCTCAACTAGGGCGACGATTGCCCCGCAGCGCTTCACATCCCAGTAGGAAATGGGGCTAATGAATCGGTAGTTGCTGAACGGGAAAAAGTGCCGGTGGGCGTCCTTTGTTGTGCACCGGCAAGTCGAACAGGGAATGCAGCACCATGCTGAGAAAGACAGTTTGGGCTGAAACCCAGTCGCCGCTGCCGGCAATCAGCCATCCAACAATTACCTGGGGAATCGAATGAAAAGCGGGCACTGATTATTAGCGGATAGTTCTTCCTTATCGATTTTAGCTTATCACAGCAAGGGA
>CAZJNL010001492.1:0-889 GCA_964546515.1 uncultured Oscillatoria sp. | reverse complement strand
GATTCTGTCAACTACAAATTCTATGCCGGCGCTGGCTTGAATGCAGTCGCGGGCGAAAAAGGCGAAAAAGCGCCTGCTGACTCGTTTCTGGGTATGAGTTTGTGGCGGATAATTCTTCCTTATCGATTTTAGCTTATCACAGGAAGGGAGATTCTGTCAACTACAAATTCTATGCCGGCGCTGGCTTGAATGCAGTCGCGGGCGCGAAACTGGGAGCATGTCACTTTCGCTTAATAGTATGGCTCTGGAACTCTGGAAAGGTAGAAGCGCCGATTTTTTCCTGTTGAAGCGATTTACAAAATTGACGCACCAAAACCCCTTTCCCCGTAAGATGTATACCTGGACACATTTATCGGGGAATTTTGTGATGGAAGTATTGCCAGAGAATCAGCAGCGGTTGCGCGATCGCGTGGCGGTTGTCACCGGCGCTTCGCGGGGGATTGGTCGTGCGATCGCTTTGGCGCTCGCTGCTGAGGGAGCGAAGGTGGCTGTCAACTATGCCAGTTCCAGCGCCGCTGCTGAGGAGGTTGTGGCGTCAATTGCCGGTGCCGGCGGGAGTGCGATTGCGGTTCAGGCGGATGTCTCTAAAGCTGAGCAAGTAGAGGCAATGCTCAACGCCACAATGGAAAAGTGGGGGCGCGTCGATGTGCTGGTGAACAATGCCGGCATTACCCGCGACACCCTGCTGCTGCGCATGAAGCCAGAAGACTGGCAAGCGGTGATTGACCTCAATCTCACCGGCGTTTTTCTGTGCACGCGAGCGGTGAGCAAAGTCATGCTCAAGCAGCGCTCCGGTCGGATTATAAACATTGCTTCGGTTGCCGGTCAAATGGGCAACCCCGGACAGGCGAACTACAGCGCCGCTAAAGCCGGTGTGATTGGGGTCACT
>CAZJNL010001491.1:0-1591 GCA_964546515.1 uncultured Oscillatoria sp. | reverse complement strand
GCTCAGAGCTCGGACGATGGAGCTCAGAGCTCGGACGATGGAGCTCAGAGCTCGAACGTCCAAGATTTGTAGAGACGCGACGGGCGCGTTCTACAGTAGTTGAACACCACCGGCACCCTCCGAACACCGGCACCCTCCCGTCGCACCCTCACCGCACAATCCCCCTCCCCTTCTCGCACACCTCCTATATAAGGAGTTTCGGTGGAACCGGCGTGCGGGTAGCGTCTGGTAGTGGCAATCTTGCCCCAAAGTCTCCCCTGCCATCAACAGTGGACACCAAGGCAATCTATGTTGAGCCGGTACGAACAAACATACCTGAAGTGCACAGGCGAGACGCCTGTTGCACTCCCACACGCCAGACGTTGGAATTGCGTCCCGCCTGTCCCAAAAACGGCGTAGGAATTGCGTCCCGCCTGTCCCAAAAACGGCGTAGGACAGGCGTCTCGCCTGTCCCAAAAACAGGGTTATCATATCTACTACAGCCCATTCTCGCCCCCAAACCAGATGAGCGCCGCGCCCACACAACACCCGCAAAACACCCCACCGGCATTCCCGCGCCCCGAACTGCTCGCCCCAGCCGGCAGTATGGACTGCGCCAAAGCCGCCGTGGAAAATGGAGCCGATGCCATCTACTTCGGTTTAGATCGGTTTAACGCCCGAATGCGGGCGCAAAACTTCACCGAAGCCGATTTGCCGCAACTGATGGAATTCCTCCACCGGCGCGGCGTCAAAGGCTACATCACCCTCAACACCCTAATCTTCCCAAAAGAACTCCCAGAAGCCGAACAGTATCTGCGCACAATTATCGCCGCCGGCGCAGATGCGGCTATCGTCCAAGATGTCGGAATTTGCCGGCTCATACGCCACCTTTCCCCCGATTTTCCCATTCACGCCTCCACCCAAATGACCGTCACCAGCGCCACAGGAGTGGAATTTGCCAAATCCCTCGGATGCGAACTGGTTGTTCTCGCCCGCGAGTGCTCCCTCAAAGAAATCAGCAAAATCCAGCAGCAAATTGCGCAGCAAAAATCCGAAATCCCGCTAGAAGTATTTGTGCACGGTGCCCTGTGCGTCGCTTATTCCGGTCAGTGCTTAACCAGCGAAGCCCTCGGAGGGCGCTCCGCCAACCGGGGCGAATGCGCCCAAGCTTGCCGCATGCCTTACGATTTAATCGCTGACGGCGAATTAGTCAATCTCGGCGAACGCAAATACCTCCTCAGCCCCCAAGATTTGTCCGGGCTAGAAGTTCTCCCAGAATTAGTCAAAACAGGGGTGAGTTCACTCAAAATCGAAGGACGCCTGAAAACTCCAGAATACGTTGCCAACGTCACCCGCGTCTACCGGCAAGCGCTAGATCGGGTGATGGCAGAATTAGAAAAACGTCCCATACCCGACTCGGAAAAAGGCGAGTCAGATCGCTACAACCTGGAAATGGCATTCTCTCGCGGTTTGCACACCGGCTGGTTTGGCGGAATTAACAATCAGCAACTGGTGCACGCCCGCTTCGGCAAAAAGCGCGGCGTTTATCTCGGCGAAGTCACCCGCATCCGCAACGAACAAATAGCAGTGCACCTGCAAGCGCCGGTCAAAC
>CAZJNL010001490.1:0-1593 GCA_964546515.1 uncultured Oscillatoria sp. | reverse complement strand
GGCCAGACGCTCGCCCAGCCCGGTGATGTTTTCCCAAATGGGATTGAGGTCAAGCGCTTCCAGGGGGGCGAGCCGGCTTTCCATCTCAGCTTTTGCCCCGGTAATAGCAGAGGCGAGATTGGATAATTCCTCGCGCACGCCGGTCAAATCAACCGGTTCCGGCGGAGGCGGGATCTCGTCGATGCGCCGGTTGAGTGCGGCGAGCGCACCCCTCAATTTTTCCGCCTCTTGTCGATCGTTCGCCGCCTGCGTCTCTTCTCCCCGGATCACTTGCGCCCGCAGCTCCTCGAGCTGCCCTCTGAGTTCTGGCACGCTGTCGCCCAAAAGTGCCAGAGTTTGCTGCACGGAGAGCAAATCCTGCCTGGAGGCGCGATTGCTGGCATCCTCTTGCAGCGCGGCGAGGGCGTTCCTTAACTCTGCCAGCTGCGGGTGCGGATCGGGGTAAGTATTTATGCTGTTAACCCGGCGAGCGAGTTCTTCTAGCTGAGCCCGCACCGATTCTGGCACTGCTGGGGGTTTCGACGCCAGAAGCTCAAGATCGGCTTGCAGTTGAGTCATTTTAGAGGCTAGCAGCGCCTGGGAGTCGCTGGAAGAAGCCAGCCCACTTTCGAGACTTTCTACTTTTGACTTAGGTGGGAAATTCTCCAGGCGAGCCGTGATGTTGGCAACTGTTTCCAGCAACTCGGCATAACGCTTTTGCATGCTGGACAGTTCTTCCCGGACTGCGCTGAGAGACGAGCCACTCAACCGTTCCTGATTTTGCAGCTCTACAGAGATGGCTTGTCTGACACCAGTGAGGTCTTCCCGGGTGGGCAATTGCTTGAGTGAGGTGCGCACTGAGTCCACCTCTGTTGAGAGCTGCTGGCGAACTTGGATCACCTCGCCTCCAAGATTTTGCTCAGCGAACTGCTCCAATTTGCGCCGGTTGACCAAATTCAGTCCCAGCGCCACAGACACCGGTGCCGCCGCCAATACCGCGTGCTGCGTCGCCGCCGCCGCCGCTGTCCCAGCGATTGCGCCGGCGAGGGAGATATATTCCGCAATGTCTAGCCAGCTTTTTTTCATCATTCACCAATCCTGATCCCGCCACATTCCGCCATCCAATAGCCTTCTATGCCTGCTTCGCTCCCACGCGCCGGCCCTTGCTCCTCATCTTCCCTCCTACCCGCCGGTCTTCTGAGGGCTACAGCTGTTTGTAAAACTTCTCAACGCTCATCATAACTTCTCAAATATTTTGATAATTCCGATTCAAAAAGTCACGAAATTGAACTCAACTAAGGAAGTGCTGAAAACAACTGCTGCTGTGCGAAAAGCGCGAGAACGCGCTTCGTTGCGGCAGCAAGAGCGCCGCCGCGCGGGGCTCGCTTGGGCGTTCCGAACCGCACCCCGCAGGTGATCCACAAGGACAGCCGCGAGGGTTAGCCGGACGCCAAAGGCATTCCTTTTGGGCAGCCCCGAGCGGGAAGCCGCGAGAAGCGCCTGCGACGTGGTGGCAAGTGAGGGGAAAGGGACGTGGCCGGAAGCGAAGGCTACCCTCAATCATATCAAAAAAGGCAGCTCGGATAGGGGCGAACCGGCCCGCGCACGCCTGTA
>CAZJNL010001489.1:0-1594 GCA_964546515.1 uncultured Oscillatoria sp. | reverse complement strand
CAAGAAGCAAGAAGCAAGAAGCAAGAAGCAAGAAGCAAGAAGCAAGAAGCAAGAAGCAAGAAGCAAGAAGCAAGAAGCAAGAAAAGTTCTGCCCCCTCTGAAGCCCCAGGCTCCCCCTCTCCCCCGCTCCCCTCTTCTACCTGCAGACGCCTAACCTTAAGAAAACACAAAGAAACTGGGGGCGCGGTCAAATTTCACCTAAAATAACAACATTTTAGTGGGCCACGAGAAAGTCGCTTGCTGGTGGGCTGACCTACTTCTTAAAAAATTCTCTAAAAAACCGCCGTCTTCGGAGTGAGCGTGCTAAAAAAACTGTAAGCATTCAGGAGTCGAGCCTGAGAAGGGAGGCTGGCGACAGACGCAGGTCAACGGGAGCGGGACTGGAGAAAGTCTGAAGTCTGAAATCAGAAATTCAACCTTCACACTTCACACCTCACACTTTTCTACTAGCCTCTAGCTTGACGCCCCTAAAAGTTGACGCTGTTGGCGTCAGAGGCGGTTTGAGAAGTTAACCAGAATGCGGGCGCAGACCTGTGGAATCGAATCCTGAAGAGAGTGCCATGTAAAAAAAGCATAAATTCCATGCCATAAACTCATAAGTTTTAACTTTTGTATAGTTAACTACAAAAGCGACGGAGCGAGAGGGAATTTTAATAATTATTAAATTCCCTCTTGCCTCTGAAAGATGGAAGATTTCTACCATACCCACCGGCTTGACCGGAGGGTTGAGAAAGGCAATTCCAGCGGCAGTGAGAGGATAAAATGATTAAAAGACAAATGCCTGAAACTCAAAAAGATAAGCTGGCTACACCGCGTTCGTTTCACAGATTTGACCCCGGACTGGAAGAGGCATTTGAAGATATCACCCGCTTGGCTGCCCTGGTGTGCGAGACAGCTATTGCTGTAATCTGCCTGGAAGATGGCCGACGGTATTGGTTCAAGTCAGATGTTACCTTGGAC
Source organism: uncultured Oscillatoria sp. (assembly GCA_964546515.1). Classification (GTDB taxonomy): domain Bacteria; phylum Cyanobacteriota; class Cyanobacteriia; order Cyanobacteriales; family Oscillatoriaceae; genus Oscillatoria. Next base: position 634 of record CAZJNL010001489.1, on the reverse strand, counting down.
TTCCCGGAAATTCCCTGGAATGTTGGCAACTGCCCCCGCAAAGGTGAGCCATTTGACGGGCGGAGGAACTTCCGGCAGGCTAGCCAGAAGGCCGGCAGTGCCGGCAATCTGCTTTATTGGCAGGTGCAACCCCCGCATGGCGAGAGCAATCTGGAATTTTGCGCAGGATACCCGTTAGTCACCGCCAAAGGTGAGATCGCCGGCAGCTTATGGGTGATGGACACTGGGCCCAGACAGCTTGTGAAGGCGCAGGCAGAAGCGCTGCGAGCCTTGAGCAGGCAAGCAGCCGCCCAGCTGGAGTTGCGGCGTCAGGTAACAGATTTGTCCCTTAATTTAGCAAAAATCAAGCAGAAAGAAAAGATAAAGCGGCTGGCGCAGCTGTCGCTGGAGGTGGCTGCCGGTGCGGTCTTTTGGATCGGGCCCGATGCCCGAATCGTCTACGCGAACAAAGCAGCTTGCCGGTTGCTGGGCTACAGCCGGGAAGAACTGCTGGACTTAAGTATACACGACATCAACCCAGACTTAAACCCCCAAGGCTGGACCCAGCACTGGCTCACCGTCAACCAGCAGGGCGAACTCACCTTCGAGTGCCGGCAGCGGCGGGGCGATCTTCGAGGCTTTCCTCGAGCAATAC
>CAZJNL010001488.1:0-1598 GCA_964546515.1 uncultured Oscillatoria sp. | reverse complement strand
ACTCGCTCCCAGATTTTGTGCTGCCCGATAGGTTGACAAGCGGGATACTCATCTGGTAAACTGCCGGCAGCTTCAATCAGTTCCAGGTATTCCGTGCCGGTGAACCCAACAGTGCCTGACTTTCCCCCGCCCTGACGCGCCACTTCATGCCAAGCTTGTTTGAAGGCGCTGGGAAACTCATTCATCATCACGCCGCCATTTTCCCCGTCCCCAATTTGGGTAACAATTGGGGGCACAGAAACCTTACCCAACTGCTGCCGGCACAGGGTTTTCGCCTCGTAGTAAGGCTGCATCTGCGCCACGAGTTTGGTGTCGGAACCCTGGGTTTTAATCAGGGCGGTGATGCTGGCAGTTTCCCCTTTGGAATTGCGGGCGACGAGCCGGTGGGGCAAGTGTTTGTATCCGAGGGGTTTGCCGGTGAGAGTTTCTACAGAATGCTCTTGCACCAGCAGCCAGCGGTAGCCACACTCTTTGAGAGCTTTGACAAATTCAAACAGGGTGTCGGGGTGATTGGGGAGGTGCATTTCTGGGGGAGAAAACCCCTTGACGCGAGCCAGCGCTTCCCAGCCAAAAATTGCGGCAAAGTGGTGTTGCCAAGCTTGAATGTGCAGTTTAATATCGGGAATAGGGGTGGAAGGAACAACGGCGTGGCTCCACATCGTCCCCAACCACTCGACATAAGGCTGGTAAGTCGGATCGCAGGTGATGCGCTTGAGGTTTTCCAGGATATCTCCGCGCCCCATTTGTCGCAACCCCCAGAGGAGATTGCCGGAATAATCCAGCATGACGCGGGGATTGCAACCCTGAGCTACAAGTTCGGGAATTAAATCCGCTATGCGGCTGTAGCACCAAGCAAACACACCGGCATTGTATTTGTGTTCGTCGCTTCCCCCTGACAACATGTACTGGAGGTTGCTAATCAGTTCGCCGTTCGCGCCAGCGGGAATTGTCGGCTGGTGCATGTGCAGGGCGATAGCAAAACCGGCAGTGATGTCTTCTAAGCGGATATTCGTTTTCGGCAAGAATACGGGTTCGCTGTTTTGGGTGACAGAAACGACCTGTTTTTCCCAACCGGCAATATTAGGAAGTCCGTCAGGGATTTCCGGCAAAACCGGCAGTTTAGGGAGCTGAGTTGAGGATATCATACAGAGTTATTAGAGGATAGCTGTTCGCTGTGATACCTGACGCCCCACTCGTGCATGGCGTCAAGAATGGGTTTTAGGGTTTCCCCCAGCGGTGTCAGCGAGTATTCCACCTTGGGCGGGACTTGCAAGTAGATGTGCCGGTGAATCAGTCCGTCTTGCTCCATCTCTCTCAGCTGCTGAGTGAGCATCTTCTGGGTGATTCCGCTCAGCGCCCTGTGCAGTTCGCCAAACCGCTTGACGCCCCCGAACAGCTCTCTCAATATTAGCACCTTCCAGCGCCCGCCAATCACCCGCAGCGTGGTTTCCACCGCACAGCTGAGTCGGGTGTGGCTTTCTGTTTTGGCTGACATAGTATCTTTTTGGTAAGTATCTTACTTTTAAGTGCATACTTTTCATTTTAGCTTTACCCGATCTAAAGTTTGAATAGTAGCAACCGGCTCTCAAGGAGAGAAG
>CAZJNL010001487.1:0-1600 GCA_964546515.1 uncultured Oscillatoria sp. | reverse complement strand
AAGAGGTACGGGAATTCCCCCCGTAGCTACCCCATCTCCAGAATATCAGCAATCAGGCGATCTAGCAACTCGTAGCTGTGATTCTGCATAACTACGACGTGTGCTAAATTACCTAGAGTAGCCAATTGCCATTTTTGAACAGTAGCTTCTTGAGGTTTGGGAAAGACTACAGTAGTGGAATAGGGGTTGAGAGAGCAAGACAAACCGGCTTTTTCCAGCTGGAGTTGAAGGTAAGCTGCTTTGCTAACGCACTCTCGCGCTTCTGTCTCAAATAGATATTTGCGCTTTTGGATTGCATACCAGAGAAACAGGGGTGCGTGTCCGTTTCGGGAGCCGCCGATAGTCATGTCTTTGGAGCCGATGTATTCAATGTTGCTAGCTAATTGTTCTGCTAGTTCTTTGTAGGTTAGGACTATTCCGCAAGGAAAAGGGCAGCCAATGAATTTGTGACCGGAAATAGCAATGCTGTGAATAGGTTGGTTGAAGTTGACCCATTCAGGAGCGAGGTAAGGGAGCAGCATTCCTCCCATCGCCCCATCACAGTGGATGTGGAAGTCTTTGATACTTTTGGCTGCTAAAGTTTCTAGAATACGGTCAATATTGTCCACAGCGCCTTTGAAGGTGGTGCCGATATTCAGGTTGATGATGGCGGGATAGTTAGGATTTAACTTCGATCGCAAATCCTCACAGTCCATTTCGCCATTGGTTTGAGATTGCACGGGGGTGTGAGGTATTTTAAAGAAACGAGCCGCTTTATTTATGGAGTAATGGGAGTCAGCAGTGGCGTAGAGGATGCCATCGGGATAGGTTTCGCGCCCTAAGAGCAAGCCATAGAAATTGCCCTCAGTGCCGCCGGTTGTGACGTAGCCCCACCAGTCTTTTGCTTGGTAGAGGTTCGCAAAAAATGCCAGGGTTTCCCGCTCAAATAAGCGGCTATTTATTTGATAGTTAGACTGAATAAATGGATCTCCTACATTGTTGAGAGAAAACTCTATAAAAGGCAGGATGTCTCTGTAATCATAGCTTAAGTTAACGGGATAGCCAGCCAAAAAATCTGACCTTTCCATTAGGTAATTTTTGAAGTCGGAAAGAATCGCGCTCGTCATGGAGGATTCTCCTTGAAATGTAGCTTATCCATCTGACACAAGCATAAATACTCAGCAGGGGTGCCAGCTGTGACAGCTATCGCTGTTGTGTGGTGATTGTTAGGGGTGTGAGTGCGCGATCTGGCTTACTGGCTGCGGGTGATCTGTGTCACTGGTTTTCCAAGGCTGTGGGGGAAGGGTATTGCCGTATCCGGTATTGCAGTTATAGGGGTTTGCACTTGAGGGTGGGGAAAGAGCTTTTCAGGCTGTTTCAGGACTTAGGCAGTCACCCGCCGGGGACATACCCTAAGATTTGATATTATCCAAAAGGCAAGCTTTCACAAAACACAGGTTTAGGCGGGTTTTGCACCCATACCTTCTACCGGAAATAGTCCAACCGGCACCCCTCCCACCCCACCCCCCGCACCTAACCCCTAGCCGAAACCGACTCCCCCCCAAAAACCTCATCCCCAACCCCAACCCCCACCCCCAAATCCCCAAACCCTCCCCTTTAT
>CAZJNL010001486.1:0-1602 GCA_964546515.1 uncultured Oscillatoria sp. | reverse complement strand
ACATGTTTGGCGACTTTCCAGGCAAACAGCAATTCTTGCAACTGCTCCGGTGTCGGTTGCCGTTCGGTTACGACTTTCCACTGCGAGGGATCTTCTAAGGCATCATCGGAACCTTGCACCAGAAAACCGCCGGCAATGGCTTTCAGGGTTTCCTTCGGACCTGCTTGCAAGTCTGGCAAAGTCAAAACCCGCACCTTAGACTTACTTTTAAGGATTTTCTCCGCCTCGGGTTCGCATGCCGGTGCCACCACGCACTCCAAAAAGGTCTGGGTGAGTGCTTTTGCCGTGGGGGCGTCTATCGGGCGGTTGAGGGCGACAATCCCCCCGAAGGCAGAAACCGGATCGGCGTCCAGCGCCTTTTGATACGCTTCCGCCAAGCTTGCCCCCAGAGCGACACCGCAGGGATTGGTGTGCTTGAGGATGGCGGCGGCGGCGGGTTTTTCAGTGCCGACAAATTCCGCAATCAGACGGCGGGCGGCTTCTAAATCCACCAAATTATTGTAACTGAGCTCTTTCCCCTGGACTTTGGTGGCAGCTGCCCAGCCGGTTGGGGTCGCCCCGACTTGATACCAGCCTGCCAGCTGGTGGGGATTTTCCCCATAGCGCAAGGGTTGCAGCTGCCGGCCCGCAATCCCGTACCGAGGCGGCAGGGCCAGCTTGTTAATGCCGGTCAGGTAGGTGGCGATCGCTTCGTCGTAGGTGGATGTGTGCCAGAACGCCTCCACAGCACAATTTTGGCGGAATGTCAAGGAAGTTTCTCCCCCGTTTTGCCGCAATTCCTGCAAGCAGGTCTGATATTGCGCTGGAGCGCACAGAACGGTAACATATTTGAAGTTTTTGGCAGATGCCCGCAGCATAGCTGGGCCACCGATGTCGATCTGCTCAATGGCTTCGGGCAAATCGACGTCCGGTTTGGCGATGGTTTGCTCGAAGGGGTAGAGGTTGACGACGACCAGATCGATGGGGGGAATCTCGCTGGCCTCCAAATCAGCGGCATCTTGTGGCAAGTCCGGACGCGCCAGGATGCCGCCGTGAATGCGGGGGTGCAGGGTTTTGACGCGCCCCCCCAAAATTTCCGGGCTGCCGGTGTGCTCAGAAACCTTAGTCACCGGCAAACCGGCCTCTTTGAGGGCAGCTGCCGTTCCCCCACTGCTAATTAACTGGAATTGAAACTCTTCTACCAAGCAGCGGGCGAGGTCAACCAGCCCCGTTTTATCTGATGTGCTCAGCAGTGCTAGACGCGCCATGACTCCGACCTCCTCTGAGAAAGGGGTTAGCAATTTTGCCTCTCCTAGGATAAAGCCAAGTTCCCTTTTTCCTCTCAGGCGTAATATTTGCTTTGGTTTCTCGCGCCAGCTGCCGGTTGCGCCGGTTTGTAGTTGGGCTTTAGCCCTACCGGCGCGCCATTTTGCAACCGTATAGTTTGCATAAAATTTTTTGTAAAATAGCGTTGATAAGGCTTATTAAATATGTGTGTAAGCTCTGCCTGCTTTTGTTAAAATATGCAAATTACAATATTAAAATCTTGCGGGTTGTAGGGCTAAAGCCCAACTACGAACTTTGGGGCTTTAGCCCAACTACAAACGTTGGGGCTTTAGCCCA
>CAZJNL010001485.1:0-1602 GCA_964546515.1 uncultured Oscillatoria sp. | reverse complement strand
GGATTGCGCCGGTGGCGGCGTGGGCGGCCATTTTGCTGGGGGCGGCACTCGCTTGGGCTTGGCTGAAGCTAGAAGGCAAAACAAAGTCCTGGAGCTTGGAGAGCAAGGGCAGTTTTCTGCTGGCGGCGATGGTGGGAAACACCGGCTACCTTGGCTATCCCGTCACACTCGCCCTGGTGGGAGACAAATATTTCGCCTGGGCGCTGTTCTACGACATGCTGGGCACTCTGCTGGGAGCCTATGGGTTGGGAGTGGCGCTGGCGGCGAGCTTTGGCACCGGCACCGGCAATCGCTGGCAGCTGGCTCTGGCAATGCTGCAAAATCCCGCTCTTTGGAGCTTTGGGTTTGGCTTGGCTTTCCGAGACTTCCCCCTGCCGGTGCTAGCAGAACAGGGCTTGCGGGCGTTTGCTTGGACAGCACTCGCCCTATCCCTGGTGCTGATCGGCATGCGGCTGTCGCAGCTGTCTTCCTGGCGCAGCCTGCCACCGGCATGCCTGAGTCTGGGAATTAAAATGCTGCTGGTGCCTTTAATTTTGGCAGCCGGTTTGCCCCTAGTGGGCGTCACCGGCTCGGCGCAGCTGGCGATCGCCCTGCAAATGGCCATGCCGCCCGCCTTTGCCACCCTGGTGCTGGCAGAAGTCTACAATCTCGACCGAGATTTGGCGGTAACTGCTTTGGCGGTTGGCTGTGCCGGTTTGTTGCTCACCTTGCCGGTGTGGCTGTGGCTGTTTGGCGTCTAAGGGTACTGGGCACGCGAGCATGGGGCACGCGAGCATGGGGCATGGGGCATGGGGCACGCGAGCAGGCTCCCATTGGGCACGCGAGCATTGGCTTTTCCCTAACCCCTAACCCCAACCCCTAACCCCAACCCCTAACCCCTAACCCCCAACCCCTAACCCCCAACCCCTAACCCCCAACCCCTCACTCCCAACCCCTAACCCCTAACCCCTAACTCGGAAAGTTCAGCTGGGCTGATTTGCTCGTAGCGCTCAAAGGGCTGGTGAATCCAGGGGCTGTCAGGGAGGTAATCCGCACAGTAATCCGGCGTCACGCAGGAGCAGGCTTTGTGCCAAAGCACAGCAGGGCGGATTTCCTCAATATCAGCACCGTGGTGGTTCTTCAGCCAGCTGACGGTTCGCTCCAAGGAGATGCCGGAATCTACCAAGTCATCGACTAAGAGGACGTGACTGCCCAGCTTGTAGGCGGTCATCGTCAGGTGGTGGGAGAACCTGACAGCGCCTCGCACTTGACCGCCAGCACCCCCGTAAGAGGATACCGCTAAAATTGCCAGGGGCTGCCGGTAAATCCGGGAGAGGATATCGCCAACCCGCACCCCCCCTCTGGCAATGCAGACAATTTGGTTGAACTGCCAGCCGGACTGGTAAATTTTGGCAGCTAATTGCTCAATTTTTTGGTGGTACTCTGACCAAGAAATATAAAGGTCGCGCATATTTCGGAGAATTTAGGATAAATTTAGGCTTCTCTCTATGATAAAAGCAGAACACCCACTGATATACTCAGGACTTACGCAGAAACCGGGTTTCTTCACCAGATATCTTGGCTTTCAGCTCTCGATAGTGGACCAGAAACCCGGTTTCTTTC
>CAZJNL010001484.1:0-1603 GCA_964546515.1 uncultured Oscillatoria sp. | reverse complement strand
AGAGGGGGAGTAAGAAAAAGTCAGCCTCCCCAGTTTTGGGTATTGCCAAATGTCCCCCCCGCATTTATAATCTAAATCATCCCACACTCAATCCCCACAACTATGCGGTGCCTGAAATGCCATCTGGACGGAATCCCTCTCAATGCAGAAGTTTGCCCCAACCCGGAATGCGGGGTGCATTTGCCTTCCCTGCTGCGAAATGTCCTGCCACCCAGCACCCAGTTGGATAGCGGCACTTATGAAATAGATTTCGCTTTGGGGCAGGGCGGATTTGGCATCACCTACCGCGCCTGTCACATGGGGCTGCAAAATTTGGTTGCAATTAAGGAATACTACCCCCAGCAGTGGGCGGTGCGCAACCACAACACCTGGGAGTTGAATGTGCAGAGTGCGGATGAAGACGCTTACCAGCGCGGGAAGGAGCGGTTCCTGCGGGAAGGCCAGATTTTGGCGAGACTGAATCACCCTAATGTGGTGCGGGTGCGCGATTTGTTTCAGGAAAGAAATACCGCCTATCTGGTGATGGAACTGATAAGTGGACGCACCCTGCGGCAAGAGTTAGACGCACAACCGGCAAATAAACTGCCGGTGCGACGGATTGCGGAAATCATGGGGCAATTGGTGGCAGCTTTGGAAGCGGTTCACCAGGCGGAGCTGTGCCATCTGGATATCAAACCCCACAATATCATGCTGACGCCAGAAGGGCGAGTGGTGCTGGTGGATTTTGGGGCGGCGAAACAAGTATCGAACACGTCTGGCAAAACTTCCAGCACTCGCATGTTTAGCCCAGAATACGCCGCGCCGGAAATTATGCTCAACCTGCCGGTGGGGCCGGAAAGTGATATCTTTGAATTGGGGATGATGCTGCACGAAATGCTCGCCGGTGAGCTTCCCGATCCAGCTTTCAGTCGGCTTTCCGAGGAGACTTGGACGCCGGCAGGTTTCGAGGAACCTTGGAGGAGTCTGCTGAGTGCGGCGCTGCGCGTCAAAAAAGAGGAGCGCCCCACAAGTGTGCGGGAATGGTGGGAGGCGGCGATTCCCTTCCTTTCTCAGGGGGAACTCCGAGGTTATTTTACTCTCCCACAACTGGCGCTGCAGGGGATGGTGCGGCGACTGGGGCGGGGAAGTATTGGAAATGTGATTCCCCTGAATCAGGAATTGGTGCTGGTGTGTGCCGGTGGGGGTGCGGTACTGTTTAATATGAACAGTGGTGAGGCGCTGTGGGAGATAGACTGTCCTGCGAATTGTGGTGCTTTAAGTCGGGATGGTACTCTGCTAGCATTGGTTGGGGCGCGAGATATCTATTTGTGGGATTTGCGCAGCGGGCAATTCTTGCGACAGCTTTCTGGACATAGGCTTTTCGTGAGAAGCGTCGCCTTCTCCCCAGATGGCAAAATTCTGGCGTCGGGGAGTGATGATGATACCGTGCGACTGTGGGATGTCGCTTCAGGGAGAGAACTGCGACAGCTTTCTGGACATGGGCATTGGGTGTTCTGCGTCGCCTTCTCCCCAGATGGCAAAATTCTGGCGTCGGGGAGTCAGGATCAAACCGTGCGACTGTGGGATGTGGCTTCAGGGAGTCAACTGCGAGAGCTTTTTGGAC
>CAZJNL010001483.1:0-1604 GCA_964546515.1 uncultured Oscillatoria sp. | reverse complement strand
CTGCCCAGGGTTGACTTGAGTGCGTGCACGCGAGGTGGGTTTGCTTTCGGCTGAGATTGTCGAGATTGCCGGTGAGCGCTGTTTGCTGGCGGCGACGAATGATATTACCGAGCGAGTGCGGGCGGAAGAAAAGCTGCGGGCGGCGCAAGAGCGCGACCGCTTGCTGGCAGAAATTGCCCTGCGCATTCGCCAGTCGCTCGATTTGCACCAAATTCTTAATAGCACAGTTTGTGAGATTCGTCAAGTCCTGAAAGCTGACCGGGTTTATATTGGCTACCTCAATGAGAATTCTGACGCTTTGGTGGTGGCGGAATCGGTGGCTGCCTGCTTCCCGCTGATGCTGGGATACGCGCTGAAGCGCGACATGTATTTGAGGAAAGTTAAGGTGCTATTTGACGGGCATCCGGTTGGGGCTGTTGGGGATACTTCTGCAGTGACGGTGTCGCCTTATCTGGCGCGACACTATGCTGACTACCAGATTAAGGCGAGCTTGGCGGTGAGGATTGTGGTGGATGAGGAGCCGTTTGGTTTGTTGGTGGCTCACCAGTGCAGCGGGGCACGTTGCTGGCAGCCTTTTGAAATTGAATTGCTGGAGCGACTGGCGACTCAAGTGGCGATTGCAATTAAGCAAGGGCAGCTCTATCAGCGGCTGGCGGCGCTCAATGCGAATTTAGAAAAGCAAGTGGAGGAGCGCACGGCTCAGCTGCAGCAGCGCAATCGGGAACTGCAGGAACTCAACCAGATGAAGGATTTGTTTTTGCACGCGGTGACGCACGATTTGCGCACGCCGGTGATGGGTGCTTTGCTGGTGTGGAAGAATTTGCTGAGTGCTTCTGCGCCGGGTGCTGGCGGTAGTCAACTGTCAACAATTCCAGTGGATCGCTCGATTCTGGAGCGGATGATTCAGGGGAGCGAACGCCAGCTGAAATTGATTAATTCGCTGCTGGATGTTCATGCGAGCGAGGTGCGGGGGATTGCGCTGCACCGGGAGCAGGTGCGCCTGGGCGAGCTGATTGAATCGATTGGGGAAGATTTGCAGCCTCTGCTGGCAAAAAATCAAGCGACTCTCAGGAATATGGTGCCGGCTTATTTGCCGGTGGTGAGTGCGGATTCCGGGCAGCTGTGGCGGATATTTGAAAATTTGATTGCTAATGCTTTGAATCACAACCCGCCGGGATTGAGTTTGACTGTTACTGCGGCGGTTGAGGGGGGAGAGGGCGAGCAATCAGATTCCCAGATGATTCGCTGCGCTCTGCAGGATAATGGGGTGGGGATGAGTGAAGAGCAGTGCGAGCATCTGTTTGAACTTTACGCACGCGGTTCGCAGGCACGCCGCTCCACCAGCTTGGGTTTGGGGCTGTATTTGTGTCGGCAAATTATTGCGGCGCACGGGGGGAAGATTGGGGTGATTAGCTCGCCTGGTGCGGGGGCGACGTTTTGGTTTACGCTGCCGGTGGGGGAATTTTGAATGAATTGGTAATTAAAATTTCAAAATTGTTTCTAGGGATTTAGATTTTGCACCGGCAGGCGACTGAAGGGGACAGGTTTTCGGTTGAGTCGGAACGATTGCCGGTTGAGTCGGAACGATTGCCGGTTGAGTCGGA
>CAZJNL010001482.1:0-1606 GCA_964546515.1 uncultured Oscillatoria sp. | reverse complement strand
AGCGAGCCGGCATCGAACACGAGCTGCAGCACCGCTGGGGCGAGTCTGTGCGGGTGTTCAAAGCTTTTAACTTCTGCGCCCCCTTCCTCCCCAAACAAGTTCTCGCCGAAATCAAATCCCAAGGTTTCGACAAGCTGCTGATTTACCCCCTGTTGGTTGTAGATTCCATCTTCACCAGCGGTATTGCCGTCGAGCAGGTTAACAAAGCCCTCGCCGAAATGGCTGGCGGATCGGAACACTGGGTTAAGGGAATGCGCTACATCCCGTCTTTCTACAACCAGCCGGCTTATATCGATTTGATGGCTCAGCTGGTTGAAGACGTTATTGCCTCTAAACTTGCCGGCAAATACCTGCCCTCGCAAATCGGCATCGTGCTGATGAACCACGGCTGTCCCCACAAGGCGAAGGGTTTTACCTCTGGGATTGACGAAAGTCAGGCGCTCTACGAACTGGTGCGGGAGCGCCTCATCCACCGCTATCCGCTGATTTCTGTGGGCTGGCTCAACCACGACACGCCTCTGATTGAGTGGACTCAACCGAGTGCGGAGCAGGCGGCGAGCAATCTGACTGACTTGGGGGCTCAGGCTGTGGTGATGATGCCGATTGGCTTTGCGACGGAAAATCACGAAACCCTGCTGGATGTGGAGCATATCATTCACGCTTTGCAGCGCCGGCGTCCTGATGTGACTTATGTGCAGATGCCTTGCGTCAACGAGCGTCCCGATTTTCTCCTGATGGCAGCTGAGTGGGCTGTGCCGCATATCGAAGCGCTTTTATCACAAGAGGCGCTATCTGTCAAGCCCCACATGGCGCTGCCGGCGGCTCACTCTCACGACCATCACAACGGGCACGGCCACCATCACGACGGCCACGGCCACCACCACGACGGGCACCACCACCATCACTAGCTGTTTCTCGTTCCCGGGCTGAAGGAGGCGTCGCCGTAGGGGCGGGTCCCCGTGCCACGGGTTCCCAGGCAGTAGGGGCGGGCCCTTCCGCCCCCGAAACGAGGGCAATCTTCAGGAAACGCCCCGGATTTTGCGCGTGCTGTCCACCAAACTCTGGGCGAATTGGTCGAAGCGCTGCGACAGTTTCTCATCCAAAATCTTGCCCTCAGGGCCAAATGCCTGCCACGCTTGCCCGATGCCGATTTGTTCGGGTATCACCCAGGCGTGCACCGAGCGCATAATAACCCGCAAGTCGTTGAGGGAGTTGCTGTTGGACTGTCCGCCCAAAACGCTGATCAAACCGGCAACTTTCCCGCTCAAATGCTCAAAACTCATCAAATCCAAGGCGTTTTTCAGCACACCACTCACCCCGCCGTGATACTCTGGTGTGGCCAATATCAGCCCGTCCGCTTCTCTGACCGCTGTGCGCAACCGCTCGACATCAGGACAGTCCGGATATTCCTTGTCGCCGGTGCAAAACGGCAATCTCATTTCTCGCAAATCAAGTATTTCCACCTCAGCACCGAGCGCTTCCACCCGCCGCGCCGCTAGACGCTTTTGCCAGCTGGCTGTAGGAGCCAGACCGCAAACTTCCAGCCATTCCCACTATCTTTACCATAAAACCGATTCTCCTGCAAGAGCTGAGTGGCAGGGCACTG
>CAZJNL010001481.1:0-1610 GCA_964546515.1 uncultured Oscillatoria sp. | reverse complement strand
GATAATCCGAATGCTTCGCCCTCACCAGGGTAGTTTCAAAAACGGTATGCTTCCGTAGGGGCGGTGCCACCCACGGAGACCGCCCCGTTCCCAGGCAGTAGGGGCGGGTCCCCGTGCCCGCCCCGGAACGAGAGAACCCCACCCTCTTGTAGGGGCGGGTTCACCCCAAATCTTTCGGACACAGCGCAGAATCTTCATAAACCCGCCCCCATCCCTGACAGGGATCGATGATTCTCGTGTTTCATCCGAAACACATTCCCGTAAAGGTTCGCCAAAATTTGTTTCCCTTCTTGCGTCACTTCTAAGTAGGTGAGCGCATTTTGAATGTAGGGATAGGCGGTGTCCCAGTAAAACTTAGGGTATTTCTCCCACATGTCTTCGGGTTTTTGGTAGCCCAAGGTTTTATTGATGCCGGTTTCGGCAAACTCGTAGAACAGCGCACTAATTTTGTTAAAGTAACGCGGGTCACTGAGTTGCCCGAGAAAATCCGCAGCGCGAACTAAACCGGCATAGTTTACTGTGTCTTGACTCGCTTCATCTGCCGGCATGGGAAAACGTGTCAGTTCAATGTTTCGCCCCATGACTTGCGTATCAATTATCTTGTCCCCGCCAAAGCGCTCCTCAATAAAAAGTTTAGCCCGGTCTACATGGTAAGGAGCGAGGCTGGCATCTGTCGCTTCCGGAAGCAGTAAAACCATCTGTTCTTCTATCCCCGTGGCATAAAGCCTTTCCAGAGGTCGGTCTTGCCGGCAAACCCCTTTGACGTAGCCAATGTCATGGCACAACAAAGAAATAGTGAAGTGCAACCAGTCCTCACAAGAAACTCCCCCCTCACGGATGTGCTTGCCGCGCAAAATCTCCTGACCAACTAATGTTACCAACATTGTGTGTTCAGCATTGTGGTATAGGGCGTCACTGTTGGCGATATATTCCAAAGCCATATTTCCCGCCCAAGCAATCATATCTGCGCAGTTAGGGTTGAGTCTGCCGTAAACAAGAGAGTAGTTTCTTCGCAGTCGGTTGGCGAAATGACGAATCAGCAATTGAGTTGCATTAAACATCTTATACTCCCCTCCCATAGCGGAGTTTTACTAGAAAATAGCATGCAATTTACTAGACAGACAGTTTTCAGCTAGGGAATGCCTACAGATGGATTGAATATTCCACTTTCAGCTATCCCCAGGGCCTAAATTTGATTTCACTTCTTTCTTGAACCGGCATAAACTCATGCCGGTCTGCGCTCAGACCTGCTGAAATCGCTCCCCAAGGGGAACAAGATTTGAGCTTGCATACGGACTGAAAAAAGTCTGCCTCACAAATCTTCACTACCAATATCCGTGATTTTTCGGTTGGGTGGTGTGACAAGAAGCATTTTAAAAGGTGATAATCCTCATCTCCCTGCGTGATTTCACGCAAAGAGATCCCACGATCGCAGACACGCTGGTGAGTGATGCAGATCACAAGTGCAATTTGGGGCGCAGTTGGGGGAACAACTTCCCATGACCCATTGCGCAGATACCCCCGGCAATTTGGGCTGTAAAATAGGATAATCATTGGGAGCATCCCGTTTTTGAAACTACCCTGGTGAGGGCGAAGCATTCGGATTATCA
>CAZJNL010001480.1:0-1611 GCA_964546515.1 uncultured Oscillatoria sp. | reverse complement strand
CCCTGTCGCCGTTGGCGACAAGGGCGGGGAAGCCATCGCCCTTTCTAATATCGCTTTCCTTGAACGCAACAGAGGCAATCTCGCACAAGCGCTGACTCAGATTGAAGCATCTCTCAAAATTATAGAAGACTTGCGCACCAAAATCGCCAGCGAGCAACTTCGCGCCTCCTATTTGGCCACAGTGCAGGATTATTACAAGTTCTATATCGACTTGCTGATGCAGTTGCACAAACAGCAACCCAACTCTGGATACGACGCTCAAGCACTGCACGCAAATGATAGCGCCCGCTCCCGCACTTTACTGGAACTCCTCACAGAAGCCGGTGCGGATATCCGTGCCGGTGCTAACCCCCAATTCTTGCAGCAATAACGCACTTTGCAGCAGCAACTCGATGCGATAGAAACCCGCCGCATACAGTTGCTCAGCAGCCAACAAACCCAAGCGCAAATAGCCGAGTTAGAAAAACAGCGCGAATCTCTTATCAATCAATACGAATAACTGCTCGCACAAATCCGCACCGGCAGCCCCCGTTATGCCGCCCTCACCCAACCGCAACCCCTCACCTTGCAAGAAATTCAGCAGCAAGTGATCGATGACGACACTTGGCTGCTAGAATACTCCTTGGGTGAGTCGCGCAGCTATTTGTGGGCAGTCAGCCAAACCGGCATCGACAGCTATGAACTTTCCCCCCCGCGCCGACATCCAAAAAGCCGCCAAAGCTTTCCGGGATGTCTTGACGCTGGGTGAAAGGGCAACACCGGCTTCTTTTGCCGCAGCAGCAAAAGCTCGATCCCGATATGATTCTAAAGTCGGCAGCGCCGCAGTTGTCCGGAAAACGCTTGGCTTTAGTTAGCGATGGCATCCTTCAGTATATCCCCTTCGCCGCCTTGCCGGCACCCTCTCTTGTAGAGACGCGATTTATCGCGTCTGATACCCCAGTACCCCTAATCGCCGAACATGAAATTGTCAATTTACCATCGGCTTCCGCTTTAGCTATTATGCGGCGCGACACCGAGAAAAGGCAACCGGCTCCCAAGACACTGGCGGTAATCGCAGATCCTGTTTTCGGCACTGACGACGAGCGAGTTAGGGGAATTGTACCATCAGGGAGTCTGCCGGTGCCCCGCGCAACAGCTGCTTCCTGCCGCTGCAGATGCCGGTATTGCTTGTCCGCTCCCTTTTACACGCATATAAGCGCAACAGATTCTTTCCCTTGTACCCGAAACACAGCTTCAGCAGGCATTCGATTTGGCCGCCAATCGCTCTACAGCAACTTCCTCAGAACTCAGTCAGGATCGCAAGCGTGCATTTCGCCACTCACGGTTTCGCCAACAGTGAGAAACCTGAACTTTCGGGAATTGTGCTGTCTTTGCTTCGAGAAAAGGGCAATCTGCCAAACGGCTACCTGCGTCTGAATGATATCTGAAATCTTAACTTGCCCGCCGACTTGGTAGTGCTGAGCTAATGTCAAACTCAGCTGGGTGCGGAGATTAAAGGAGAAGGGCTGGTGGGGTTGACAAGAGGGTTCATGTATGCCTGCTCCCCGCGAGTTGTGGTATCTTTATGGAGCGTCAATGACAAAGGTACAGCTGAGCTGATAAGCAGATTTT
>CAZJNL010001479.1:0-1613 GCA_964546515.1 uncultured Oscillatoria sp. | reverse complement strand
TTTCCAGCACATTGATGTCGCTTTCGGGGTGATAGCGGAAAGTCACCTTATCAAAGCGAATGTTACCGCGAAGCTGGGGCAATGACTGTCGGGCTTGATGCTGCAAATCTTCCTCCGCTTCCGAGTCTATCACATCATTGATGCGCTCAACAGCAATTGTCACTTCCTGCAAGTCATTCCACAGCACCGCCAGCCGCTGGAAAGGCCGAATAATATTGCCCAGCAACATATTGAACGCCACTAATTGCCCAATCGTCAGCTGGTTTTGAATCACCAGCCACGCCCCAAACCACAGCAAACCAGCTGTCGCCACCGCTTCGATAGTGGAGCTGAATATCTGCAGCCGGTTGCTGATGACTTGTCCGGAAAAGCTGCTCTTAATCTCCTTATTCAGGAGTTCCTCCCAGTGCCAGCGCACTGTCTGCTCAACCGCCATTGATTTTACCGTGCGGATGCCGGTGAGAGATTCTATCAGATAGCTGCTTTCCGCAGCCACGCCATTAAAAATATTTCGCGAAACCCGCTGCAAAAAAGGCGTGGCAATCAGCGCCAGCAAGACAAACGGCGGCACAATCAGTAATGCCAGCAGCGCCATCTTCCAACTGTACCACAGCATCAACCCCACATAAACAAAAACCGTTATTAAGTCCAGCAATATGGACAGCGCCTCACCCGTGAGAAAGCGCTGGATTTTGCGATTTTCCTGCACGCGGGAGATGATGTCGCCCACATAGCGCGACTCGAAGTAGCTGAGGGGCAATCGGAAGGTGTGCCGTATAAAACCGACAATCAGCGCCACATCGATTCGGCTTGCTGTCTGGTCAATCAGGTATTGCCGCAAACCAGTCATGGCGACTCGAAACAGGCTAAAAATCAGCAACCCTAACCCTACTGCTGTCAAAGTCAGCTGGCTGCGCTGCACGACTACCCTGTCTAAAATCAACTGGGTGAATAGGGGCGTAATCAGTCCAAAAATCTGGATGAATAGGGAGGCGATGAATACTTCCAGCAGCACTAACCCGTGAGGTTTGGCTAATTCAAAAAACTGCCAGAAAGGGGTAGTGGACTCCTTCGCATCTTTTATCAAAGCTGTGGGCTGCAATAGGAGCGCATAACCCGTCCAACCGGCTTTGAATTCTGCGTGGCTGAGAGCTTTCTGGCCGATCGCCGGATCGCATACTATAACCTGTTTCCGGGTGACTTCATACACAGCGATGTAGTGTTTCCCCTCCCAGTGAGCGATTGCCGGCAAGTTCTGTTTCGCCAGTTGGTCCAGACTAGCTTTCACTGGTTTTGTGGAAAACCCAATACTTTCCCCAGCTGCTGAAATTCCCCGCAGTGATGCGCCATTGCGGTCAACATTTGCCATATCCCGCAGCCGATTAACACTGAAGCTTTTCCCCCAGTATCGCCCCACCATCACCAAGCACGCCGCACCGCAGTCAGACGCACTTTGCTGGGCGAAAAACGGATAGCGCCGGCTTACTCGCTGCCACAAATGGCCAATCTGCAAGGTGGGGCTGGGAAAATAAGCCTTGCTAATCTTTTTCTGGTTTTTTGCCTCCGTCACCTCGGAGAAACCGGCTTTCTCCACCGGCAGGGGTTTCTCCACA
>CAZJNL010001478.1:0-1614 GCA_964546515.1 uncultured Oscillatoria sp. | reverse complement strand
ACAAAAATGGGACGCTCCCGAATCTCAGAGCTTAGCCCGGTTAAGCGCCTTGGCTCACCCCTCCCGCAAAAAGTCGCCAAAATGGCATCAGCTCGCTAATTTTATGATTTAAATTATTGATAGCCAGCAGCCAGGTAGACTCTGGCTGGCGGGGGCATCTACTCTGACGCACGCATGACGCTGCGGACGCGCATCTGCCGGGGGGCAGCAAACCGCCACAACTCCGACTGCTTGCGCTCGCAGCGAGAAAGGAAACTTTCAAAGCCATCTTCAGGGCGCAGTTTACAAACACCCCTCAAGTGTAAGGATAAAATATCTCAGTACCTTGAGGAAACTCGTTTTCGGTCAAATTTTGTTAACTTTTGTAACGGGTGGCATCAGTCTTAGACTTCTGTCTGACAAGTCTGTAGAGGTTCGCAAGTTTCATCGCGGCTGCAGTTGCCCAATTTTACCCGGGGAACTTCAGAGTAGGGGCGAGTTTATCCGAGATATCGGTTGGCGGCAAAGCTTATTAGTGAACCCGCCCCTACTAGCGGACAGGATAGAACGCTTTGGACTGAACCAATCCCACCCGAAGAAGAAGCACAACCAGTCAACCTAGATTGCCGGTCAACTCTTAAAAATCAGGGCTGAAGAACAGGGTTTGAAGTCCCAGGAAAAACAGAGATTTCCTGGCCGATATCCGACCCCCGGTTTTTGGGATTGCTTGACGGACTCGCTAGGTAACGTCTTGAAAATCCAGTGGAGCATTAGACCCGTGAAAACAAGCTTCTTAGAAATCGCCATCACCCTTGTGGGTTTTGGCTTTGGCTCTCACAGCCAACCCTAAAATTAATTACAGAAATGCCGGCGCAATCGGCTTGAACCTGCAAGCCCCCCAACTGCAAAGCGTCAAACCGCCACCAGTATATTGACCTGCCATTTTCAAATAACCCATAAAAATACCCGGCGGTTCGCCGGGTATTTAAAAATGTAAATTAACCGGACAGCCTGTTTATTTCTCAGTTACTTTCAGTTCGTGAATGTTCCACAGCGCACCTCCCAAGGCAGAGAATCTCACTCCTTGAATGCGGTTGCGGATAGCGCTCAGCGACAGCGGGTTGACCAAGTGAATCACCGGCAAATACTCTTGGGTGATGCGCTGGGTTTCGGCATAAATGGCTTTGCGCTTTGTTTCATCCAACTCCTGCGCTCCTTTGATGTAAAGGTCGGCAATTTCCCGCTCCCAAGGAGCCACCTCCCAGCCAATCAGCGGCGGCTGTCCCGGCTGCCGGTTCTGGTTGAAAACGTGCAATCTGCCTTCCGGTGCCCAGAAATTGGCCCCATCATTCGGCTCCACCCCGCCGGTAAAGCCAATCAGATGGCACTCCCAGTCCAGAGAGTTGCTCAGCTTGTCAACCAGCGTATTGAAAGCAATCGCATTAAAATCCACTTGAATGCCTATTTTGCTGAGGTCTTGTTTGATTTGCGCTCCCATCGCTTCCCGGATTTTATTGCCGGCATTGGTGAGCAGCGTGAAGCGGACTCGGTTGCCCTCCGCATCTAAAAGTTCTCCATCCTTATTATACTGAAATCCCGCCCCCAAGAGCAATTCCTTCGCCTTTTCTGGATTGT
>CAZJNL010001477.1:0-1615 GCA_964546515.1 uncultured Oscillatoria sp. | reverse complement strand
GACAGGCGTTCCCTCCGACGAGCGTGTCCATTACTGAGCTGTCCATTGCTGTGGCAGTAGGGCAGGAGACAGTGGCCCGAAAATAAAAAAACGCCCTTGCGGGGCGTTGCCATCAGGGTGCATCTAATACACCTAACTATAACGCGGGGAGTGGGGGGTGTCACCCCCTATAAGCCCCCGATTGAGAAACTTCATCAAATCTTTATATAATTTTAAAGAAGACTTCACAGTCGGTCTGCGGCGGGACTGGGGCCCAAATAAAAAACGCCCTTGCGGGGCGTTGCCATCAGGGTGCATCTACTAAACATCACTTTAGCGCCAGGGGTGTGGGGTGTCACCCCCCAGATACCCCCGATTTAGGAATTTCAGCCAATCTTAAGGAAAATTTTATATTCGGGGAAGGCCGGCGCTGTCCCTGACGCTGTGACATTTGAAAATCCGTCACAGGCTGGAACCACTGCCCGCCCGTGCCCTCGGATACTCGAAGTAATGAAAAAACCCAAAACCCATTTGTGTCCCGTGCCCAAAGGTGCGGGATTTCTGTTTTGTGCCTTCCCTTCTTGTAGAGACGCGATTTATCGCGTCTGCCTAAAATATTTATAAGGGCTTATCCGGTTGTATGTTGTTTTTAAAACCGCAGAGACGCAGAGGCGCAGAGGAAGAGAAGAGAGAGATATAAAATATTGGTGCAAACGGAGTTTAGAGAAGAGATAGGGAGGCTGGATCAAGTCTGAAAGCGCTCAGCGGCAAGGACAGCGACTTTGATGGCATTTTCAACCGCCACGTCTTTGAGATCGAGCACCACCGCTTCCCCGCTGAGGCGCTGCACCAGTACGCCGCACACGCAGCCGGCGGCAAAACCGTACACTCCCGCCATTTTGAACAGAGTGCCGCACTCCATTTCGTAATTGAGCACGTTCAGCCGGCGGTACTCTTCGGTGATGCCTTGCAGCCGGCGCAACAAATAGGGATTCGCCGAGTCGGTGCCCTCTTGCCCTTCATAGAAGGTATCCACCGACGCCGTGATGCCGAGGTAGTGCTTAACCTGCAATTCCCGCGCCGCTTGGACGAGGGCCACTGTCAGGAACGGATCGGCTGCTGCGGGATACTCCACCGGCGCTTCGGTCCTCTGCTGCGCCCTGCCGGCACAGCGCCGCGCGGGTGATGACGGCACTCCCCACCGGCACGCCAGCTTGTATCGATCCGCAAGTCCCCACGCGAATCATTTGCCGAATGCCTACCTCAACCAGCTCGTTGACCGCAATGCTGAGCGAGGGTGCGCCCATGCCGGTGGTTGCGGACAAAACCGGTCGCCCATTCGGCAATTTGCCGAGATAGCTGTTCAGCCCCCGATTTTCAGACAGGAGGCGGACATCGCGCAAATAGTTCTCGGCAATCAGGCGGGCGCGATCCGGATCGCCGGACAGCAGCGCCATCAGCGGCGGCGGGCTGCCGAGGTCGTCGCGCCCGAAGCCAATGTGATACAAGCGGTTGTCGGTCATGTTTGGATTTGGGGGATTTGAGATGCCGGGATTTGGGGATTTGGGGATTGGGAGATATAGCGGTTTTCAGTTGGATGAAGTACGTGCCAGAAACCCGGTTTCTTTAAGAAACC
>CAZJNL010001476.1:0-1622 GCA_964546515.1 uncultured Oscillatoria sp. | reverse complement strand
GAGTTTAATGTTAATTTGACACCGATGGCCCAAAGGGCACGCAACCCACAAAAGAAGACGAGCCCGCTGACTTATTACCCGAGTGCCTGTAACCAGCAAGCCTTTTTAGAAGGGAATGTCATCGCGGTCCTCGTCCCCCCGGGCCGTTAGATCGTCGGGTGACTCCTCATACGCTGAATAGGTTTGCGAGGCGGCAGGGGGGGATTGATACCTGGACTGCGCTGGTTCAGACTCAGCGGGTGCCTCAGGCCACCTCCCTGTGCCTGCTTGGTTGCGGGAGGAAAAGGAAACCACGTTACTGGGGGTGGGGGTTCGGGTGCTCGCCTGCGTCCTGCCGGCATTCGATTCCAAGCTGTGTATCCGTTGAGCGGTTAATTCAGCGCGTTTTTCCTTGAACCCCTCGGGCCGGTCAACGGTATTCATACTCAAGCGGCCTTCTATCACCACGCGAGATCCTTGGCGACAGTTTTCGTAAATTTCTTGGGCGAGATTTCCCCATCCCACCACCTTCAAGGTTTCCGGTGGATCTTCCTGCTTTGGCCCTGGAAACTGAACCAGCATTTCAGTAATCTGGGTTTGGCTGTCTGCCGTATAGCGCAGTTGCGGTTCTTGAACAATTTCCGCCATCAAAATGCAGCTGTTCATCTGAAAAACCCGCTAGATACTCCGTCTCAATCCGATATTTAGACGGGGAGGAAAGCGGGGCGGGGTTTGTCGGTTTTACCGCTTTCCTTGTGTGCGTTCGTCTGCCCCTCCATCGCGCTGCTCAGTTACAGGCAACCCACTGGCACTCAGCAGGACTAGCCTTGTGAGTCAGGCGTTTACCTGTTTGGGTGCTGTACTGGCTAATAACCTGTGGAGCGGGCTCTTTTTTGGGTGGTTTTTCCATTGTGCCACCCACCCACATAATTTAGCTTTTCTTGTGGGTGTCTGACCAGTGGTCCTTTGCTTAACCCCTCGCGGGCGCGAACCTAGCACCCACTTCTGGCTCCGTTTCTAGGGGTTTCGAGTAGCATTACCTAGGACGAACCTGAATCTGAGCGAGCCGAAACACTGTCTTGCCTGACTTTTTCAGAGCCTTAAACATTTCGGCTTGCGGCTGTTTCCTGTCCCTGACAGGCGAGCACTGGGGCTCAACACTTGAACTCATATTATAACCTATTCTTCCCGACTTTTAAAGGAGATAAGCTCCTTTAGAAGCGCCTCTCTCAACAAGGCTTTGGCAGTCTCCCGTTTAAGTTTTTGGTTTCAGACTGGTGAGCGTCTTACTGTCTTTTGCTCCCCCGCCTTAGCCGTGCTAGGGCGGGAGAGTTGACAAGCACGATTTTTTATAGTAGGGTTGACAGCCAATAATTATTAGAGATTAGCTATTAGCGAGAAGCTGGGCTTAGGCTCCCTACCTGCCGACCGTGGGTTGCTGGCTTCTGCCCGAACCCTTGCTCTCACTGCGTGGGAGCCGTGCTCTTGCTGGCTACTGGTGCTCTACAAACCTTTGAATGCGGTTGCGGTAATCCCTCAAGTTGTAATCCACCCAGTCCTGGTCATTACTGTTGGCGAAGATATGCAGCAGCGGTTCGCCGGCATCGGGCAAAATTAACACCCAACTGTCGCTGCGCCGGTCA
>CAZJNL010001475.1:0-1622 GCA_964546515.1 uncultured Oscillatoria sp. | reverse complement strand
AATGGGATGATCCCGAACCCTCTTGGCGTTCCTTCACGGGGGCGGTTATTTTCCTCCCTTCCTGGCTGCGCCCGGGAGCGAGAAATTTCCAGGGCGGGAAAGCCATTCTCGCCCGTTATTGTTAAATTTGAGGTGTCCCCTGTAGAATCGCGCAATCCAAAGAGTGTGGGTCAGGGGCGTTGAGGAGCTGTTAGCGTGAGAAGCCTATGTCTAAGAGTGTCAGCACAAAAGAGTTAGAAGATTTTATGGCTGCTGTGCCGGGTTCGGTTGAAGCCAGCGCCGAGCGCTTGATGGACGATCTGTTCCAAGAGATGGACAGGGTTCTGGAGGGGAGCGGAACGCTGCCCAAACGGAGGGGGAACTCGGATTATATTTCTTTGCAGCAGATTGAGGTGCCGCCTATCATTCTGTCGGCGGGGGTGACGAAGGAACGCCAGCAGGAGGCGGATGACAAAACCGTTGAGGCAAAAGTTGTCACCGCTGGCGACAAGAAGGAGGAAGGCCAATTCGACAAGTTGCTGTTGGGAGCGGCGTGCGCCTCCCTAATTGCTACTTTGGGCTTGTGGCTGGGAAGCCGGGGCGAGTGGCAGAAGGTGCTGGGGGGGATAAGCAAACCAAATCCGACTCCGGCGGCGCAGCAAATCCCCGCGCCGCCGCCCGATCCGAAAGTGGAGGCAGATCGCCAGTTTGCTGAGTACATGCTGCGAACTGTAGATGTGATCGAGCAAACCGCTCTGGCCAAAAAAGCTGAGAGCAAGTCTGAAGGACAGGAACTGGCTGTACCGCCGCCTGATTCGATGAGTCTTGCTGACGCTGGCAATCTGGCTATGGCGCTCAACCGCCTTGCGTCAGCTTTGGAAAAAGCCTCTCTCTCAGGAGCCGGTGCGTTTGGAAGCCAGTCGGCTGCGAGAACTTCCCCAGGGGGAAGTTTCCCATCCGCACTGCCACTGACTGTGCCGAGATTTCCATCCATAGAGGCAGCGCCTTCCTCTGCACCGACTGTGAAGCCATCCCCAACGGCGGCATCCCCAAAGGCTAAGCCATCCCCTACCGCTAAGCCATCCCCAGGGGCGACGGCATCCGCTCAACCGCAACCGCAGCGGTTGGAGCCGGTGGAAAGGCCAACCCTTCTGGCAGTGCCTTCTCTGGCTGAGCGGAGTTCTGAAGCGGGAGTGACTTACAAGCTGACGGGGGTTCTGGATATAGGGGAGCGCTCTGGGGCTTTGTTTGAAATCAGCGGTGTGCCGCAGCGGATTAATATCGGCGAGAGCATTGGCTCTAGTGGCTGGACGCTGGTATCGGTGAAAAACCAGGAAGCTACTATCCGCCGCAATGGTGAGGTTCGCTCTATCAAAGTCGGAGGGAGGTTCTAAGATAGGGTGTAGGGTTAGCAGGTTCGCAGGGAAGGAAGGTTGGGAGGTGGTTCTTAACTTTCTCACTTTCTAATTTTCCAACCTGCTAATCTGTCTACCTGCTAAAGGACATCTCCAAAAATTAATTTAACACTTTGTAATACATGAAAAATATCTAACCTAAGGTGCTTATAAGCAATCCAGATCCCCCCAAACCCCCCGTGAACAAAAAAAATTTCCTCTGGCTCCCCCCTTTTTAAGGGGGGCGGG
>CAZJNL010001474.1:0-1624 GCA_964546515.1 uncultured Oscillatoria sp. | reverse complement strand
TGGCGAGAGATTGCCGGTGTGGCTGATCAAATTAAATTGCCGATTAATTTTCTCACCGGCAATGTGATTCACGGAAGCCAATATGCCAGCGAAAAGCAACGGGCTGCAGGAACTCTACCACCGGCACTACCACAACCCTGACTCCTGTCCCCTAAGTGGCCCATTGGCCTTTTTGCCCACTCCTCCTTTGAACTTCCCACTGTTTAGTTAAGAGAATACAAAACTTTAACAAAATTATATTGACAGCTGAATAAAAAGAAGATACAATCTTAGATTGTAAAAAAGTGGGGAATCACCGTACAAGCTCTTAAGAGGGAACGGTACAAAGAGCGATACCTTGCCTATTTATGCGCGGCGGCACGTCGCGCGGGCCCTATTTTGTGAAGACAGATTTGCCAGCCGACGAGGCAACGCGGGACAAGGTACTCCTGGCGGCGATGGGTTCACCAGACTCTCGCCAAATTGACGGGATCGGCGGCGCTACAACCCTCACCAGCAAAGTCGCCATCCTGTCTGAGTCGGATCATCCTTGGGCGGATGTGGATTTCCTCTTCTCGCAAGTCAGTGTAGCGCAACCCAAAGTGGATTTTGGGCCGACCTGCGGCAACATCCTGGCCGGTGTTGGACCAGCAGCCATTGAGAGGGGTCTTGTCAAGGCGTCCGACGGCGAAACAACAGTCAAGATCCGCGCCGTTAATACAGGGGCGCTGATCGAAGCTGTGGTGCGCACCCCTGGCGGTGAGGTGACATACGATGGCGACAAGGCTCACGACGGTGTGCCCGGAACAGCAGCGCCGATTTTGCTTAATTTCATGGAGGTTGTCGGCTCCAAAACAGGCAAGTTGCTACCAACTGGTTATCGGCGCGAGGAAATTGAGGGGGTAGATGTTACCTGCATTGATGTTGCCATGCCGGTGGCGATCGCACGCGCCGGTGCGCTGGGGAAAACTGGCTTTGAGACAAAAGCGGAACTTGACGCCGATGCAGCTTTCTGGGAGCGCGTTGAGGCAATACGCCGCGTCGCCGGCTTCCGTATGGGACTGGGCAATGTCGCCGGCAGCGTTATCCCAAAATTTGCTATCATTGCGCCACCCCGCTACGGCGGTAGTGTTACCTCCCGCTATTTTGTCCCGGATTCCTGTCATGCTTCCCATGCAGTAACTGGCGCTATTTGCGTAGGTTGCTGCAGCCTCCTCAAGGGCTCTGTGGCAGATGGCGTGGCAGTGGTGACGGGATCGGGACAAGAGACGATCGCCATCGAACACCCATCGGGGAAAATGGAAGTTGCGTTTGTTACTCGGAGCGAAGGATCTGAAATAATCGTGGAACGCGCAGGTGTAGTGAGAACCGCACGTTTGCTGTTTTCCGGTTACGTCCACATTCCGGAGTGCCGGTGGAATTGAAGCAGTCTGAATCATAATTGGGCTAAAAAAATCAGCCTGCTCACAGAAAGAAAAGGAGAAATCATGTCCGAACAAAATCCGCCAAGGCAATTAAAACGAGAACTGGGTTGGTTTGGTGCGGGGATAACAGGACTTGCATCGGTAATCGGAGTGGGCATTTTTGTAAGTATCGGCATTGCAGCCGACATATCCGGTAATGCTGTGATTGGAGCGCTGGTTGT
>CAZJNL010001473.1:0-1625 GCA_964546515.1 uncultured Oscillatoria sp. | reverse complement strand
GCACAGCTTAGAGGCAATCGCGACTGTTTAAAAATTTGTAGAAATTATGATAAGTTTTATAAAGTTCCTTAAAAATGTCCCCGTCCTATGAGCTTGGAGATCCCGGCAGAGGTTAAAGTTTGGAGCCAATTCTTCCACCCCGCTTTAATGTGGGTGCTGTTCGCGCTGACTGTTTACGCGCTGTATCTGGGCGTGCTGGTGAAGCGCACCCGAACCGCTGAAGGTGAAAAGAGGAAAGAGCTGATTAAAGGCAAGTACAACCTCAAGCACTACCAAGTGGGTTCTGCCCTGTTAGCGCTGATGGTCCTGGGCACTCTGGGCGGCATGGCTGTAACCTATATCAATAACGGCAAGCTGTTTGTCGGGCCTCACCTGCTCGCCGGTTTGGGCATGACCGGCATGATTGCCGTGTCTGCCTCCCTGTCTCCTTTCATGCAAAAAGGAGCTGACTGGGCCCGCTACACCCACATCCTTCTGAACATCGGTCTGCTGGGTCTGTTTGGCTGGCAGGCTATCACCGGCATAGAAATTCTGCAAAGGATTGTCAGCAAGATGTAATGGCACAGGGCTGGTGCGATCTTCTTCCCCACACCAGAAGCCCCATGCCAGAAGCCCACTAGCCACAAGCAATCAGCTTTTCCCTGCTAACACTCCTGGCAAACTTCCTGACCTCGGTTGCGGGAGCGCCATTTCTTGAAGCTTTCCAGAGCGGCGCTGCCGGTGGTGGCGTGGAAATCTTCCTGCACCTTGTGGGTTAAGTGGCGGGAAACTTGTTTGACGATTTGGGCTAAGAGCCGATCGCCGGTTTTTTGAATCAGGGATTTGGGCAACGCCTGAATAAACTTGGGAAACCAGACGCCGACTGCCAGATCCAAGTGCCACTCCACGCGGGTCATGGCAGTTTTTGGCGCTGACGCTCGCTCCTGCGCCTGATCCGCCCCCACCTCTACCAACTTTTGCACGGCTTGAAAATCCACCTCATAGCCCGGAGGGGTGTAATCCGGCACCGGTACTGTCTCTATGCGGTAAATCCCATTCTCCTCAACGGTCATGTTCAGGCCAATTTTGGGTTCGACCTCATAGCCGAACGCCCCAAACCGTCCGATGGTCAAAGTGTAACCGTTCTCGCCCAGGGGTTCCGCTTTCATCGGATGGGCGCACCGGCGAAACCAACCCTGGTGAGCTTTGAGATAATCAGCAACTGTCTGAGCGTCGGCGTGCATTTCCATCCAGCCGACAAAGTGAGTGCGAAACCAGATTTGCTGATTTGCCACCGGCTCTTCTACCTCTAACTCGGCGGCGGCCAGGTTTGACCCTGGCTCTAACAAGGCTTCGGAAGCTTCAAACATTTGACTTTCACTCTCGTTGTGACTGCATGACCACCCGTTTCCTGCGCTCGTTAATCTGTTTGCTTGTCTCTAGAACTTTGTCGGTGGGGTTTCATTTTCTACTTTAGAGGCGACCTCAGGGCAGTGAGATCAGTGATTATGCCGGAATTTCCGACAAGTTTTTTTAAGGGGGGTTGACCCCACACTCCTCAACTGCTACTTAAATCAGGATAAACGGTGTTCAGAAGGCTCGTGTGTGATTGAGATGGGGCTTGGTTTGCGATCGATATCAATGCA
>CAZJNL010001472.1:0-1626 GCA_964546515.1 uncultured Oscillatoria sp. | reverse complement strand
GTGAGTTATAATTTGAAAACCGTGTTTCTTGGTTTCTGAGGTTGAAAATCTGAAGACATCTTGTAGAGAAACCCGGTTTCTTGTCCCCGTCCTGTCAGTCTGTCATCGGTGGTAGACTCTGTTGCCTTCTGAGTCCTCTGTATAAGGGGTAAAATGATTAAACTTTTTGAGATTATCCAGGGAGCGTCACTATCCGCAGATTCGACTCGACATGCAGCCCGCAAACATACTTGTGCTTTAATGGAATGATGTGGTCTACTACGTGGAGGATTCCAGTCTCCTCAGTCAGGATGCAAGCTTGCTGATAAATCTCTTCTATAGCTTGGTGGCTTGCCCAAGGCGGACAGCAATTCATTGCAGCAGTTCGTCTTCTCGCATCTTTCGCCCTCTTTTTCCCTTGGCAGCGCTTCTCCCAGTCCAAGGCAAGTGCTTTGGCTTTCTCTGGATGAGTTCTTTCCCATTTCTTCCATTTATCTTTAAGCCGCTCTCTGTTCTTGCGGTAATAAGCCCGCCACCGTTCCCTCTCCTTCTCAGGGTGTTCTTTCCTGTGGCGGTTTTTCTGGGCGTAGAGACAAGTCTTGCATCTGCTTTTCAAGCCATCACGACCCAAAGGGTCTCGGAAGAAAAACTCCAAAGTTGCGGGAAAGGATTGACCGCACCCCTGACAAATCTTTTGATTCATTTTCCTGTTTCTTTAGCCTGAATCTTGGCAGCGCAGTTGCGCTAGCACTCGGGAAAGCCGGCTCAGATCAACTCAGACAGGTAACAGCCAAAGGTGCCGGCCATCTCGGAATAAGTATGCCGGCAGCAATAAACGGAACATCTGGACACCAGCTTTCTGAAAGAAACCTGGTGTCTGGCCGGTTCTGGCCACCAACCTGTTAAGGTTAATTATGTCTGCCTAGTTAGTCGTCTTTGATTGCAAAAGCCTGGTAGCGGATGACCTGTCTGTCTGAGGGCACTTCTGAGTGAGCGCCCCGTTTTTGTAAATCTCTGTGAAGGTGGGCCGATATAGCTTGGCGTGTAGAGAAGCGACATGTGGCCTCTCTACCCCTATGGAGAATACCGGACTCGAACCGGTGGCCTCTGCGGTGCGATCGCAGCGCTCTACCAACTGAGCTAATTCCCCGAAGTTGTCTGCGGCCAGGGCGAGGGTCACTTGTCCAGGACATTTGTCCGCCGCTCTCTGACTGACAAGAAATATATTAGCACTCTCCGAAGGATTGTGTGAGCACCTGCTTGTCAAAAATTTTCCGCACCCGCTCCAATTCCAAATCGGCAAGAAAGTCCACGACCCAGTTAGCCTGCCGCTGGAGCATGTGCAGCGGATAGGTATTGGCCACCCCAACCGCCTGCATGCCTGCTCGCTTGGCGGCTTGAATCCCCGCTGGGGTGTCTTCAATGGCCAGACACTCGCGGGGCTGCAGCTTGAGTTCGGGATACAGCTGATTGAGGCGATCCACCGCCAGCAGGTAGCCATCCGGTTCTGGCTTGCTGGCGGTTATGTCGTCACCGGCCACAATCACAGGAAAGTGCTCGGCCAGACCGGCGCGGCGCAGCACCGAATCCACTTCCAAGCGCAGGGCACCCGTAACCAGGGCGATGGCCAGCCCAGCCCCGCGCAGC
>CAZJNL010001471.1:0-1627 GCA_964546515.1 uncultured Oscillatoria sp. | reverse complement strand
CCAGGATGCGGCTGTTTTTGCCGGACGCCGGCTGCACGCTGAGCTGGAAAAACAGGAAGATGAGGAGTGGGAAGAACTCTTCCTCGAAAGTGAGGAGTTGGGATTGCGCGGTCGGGTTGACGCTCTCCGCACGCGCGATGGGGAGACGATTCCCTACGAACACAAACGAGGTCGCTGCTTCCGGGATGAAAATAATCAGCCGCAAGCTTGGGAGAGCGACCGGCTGCAAGTTCTCGCCTACTGTTGCTTGATTGAATACGCTCTCAAAATCCGGGTTAAAGAAGGGAGAATCCGCTACCACGCTGATAATATTTTAGTGCATGTGCCGCTGGATGATGGGGGGCGGGAAGCGGTTCGAGAAGCGGTAAAACAAGCAAAAGCCCTGCGAGAATCGGCACACCGGCCTCCTGTAATTGAGAATGAGCGCCTGTGCGCCCGCTGCTCTCTCGCGCCGGTTTGTCTGCCAGAAGAAGCGCGACTGGCGCACAACCGCGAGTGGCAGCCCATTCGTTTATTTCCGGAAGATGATGACCGGCAAATTATTCACATTTTGGAACCGGGAACCGCTGTGGGGCGCACCGGCGAGCAAATCAAAATCTCCCGCCGCAACCAACCGGTGGAAACCATTCCCGCCCGACAGGTGGGGCAAATTGTGCTGCACAGTTTCGCCCAGATTTCTACGCAAGCGCTGCACTTCTGTGCCGGTGAGGGAATTGGGGTGCATTTTATTTCTGGCGGCGGGCGATATCTGGGCAGCTTTGACAGCCGGCAGGGTTCTATTCAGCGGCGCATCCGCCAGTATGCGGCGCTGAGCAATCCTGAGATTTGCTTGGATTTGGCGCGGAAGCTGGTGACTTGTCGCGGTGAGAGCCAGCGCAAGTTTTTGATGCGTGGGCAGCGGGGGGTGAAGAGCGTGCCGGTGGCGCTGAAAGGGGCAATTTCTCAGATGAAAGCGGTTCTCAAACAAGTGGCAAAAGCTGATTCGCTGTCATCTCTGCTGGGGGTGGAAGGGAATCTGGCTGCCCTGTATTTTGGGGCGCTGCCGTGTCTGATTTCTGAGGCGGTTGCGCCTGAATTGCGCTTTGCCGGTCGCAATCGCCGCCCGCCAAAAGACCGGTTCAATTGTCTGTTGAGTTTTGGCTACGCTTTGCTGCTGAAAGATGTGATGAATGCGATCCTGACGGTTGGTTTAGAGCCGGCACTGGGATTTTACCACCAGCCGCGCACTCAGGCACCGCCCCTGGGGCTGGATTTGCTGGAAATTTTCCGTGTTCCGCTGGTGGATATGCCGGTGATGGCATCTGTTAACCGGGGACAGTGGGATGTTCTGGCGGATTTTGACGTGCGGGGAGAGCAGGTTTGGCTGAAGGATGCGGGGAAAGAAAAGTTGATTGATATTTACGAAAAGCGCAAGGAGGAAAGTTGGAAGCACCCAGCAACCGGCTATTCTTTGACCTACCGGCGTCTGTTTGAGTTGGAAGTGCGGCTGCTGGAAAAAGAGTGGAGTGGCGAAGGGGGTTTGTTCGGTCAGTTAGTGTTGCGGTGAGGTGGTATTGTGGCTGAAGCGAAAAACTGGTATTTAGTGGCTTATGATATTCGGTGCCCGAAGCGCTGGCAGAAGGCTTAC
>CAZJNL010001470.1:0-1628 GCA_964546515.1 uncultured Oscillatoria sp. | reverse complement strand
ACCAAGCATCAGGCTCGCGGGTTGCGCCCGCCCGCACCCACACATCTACCACGGCTACCGGTGTGGCCGGCGTGTGTTGGTGAATGACGGTTAACCCGCTGTCCAGCTTGAAGATGTCGGCTGGGAACCCTGAATCAGTCGGCACTTGAGACAAATGGTTGGCTCTCAAACTCCAATTCAATCTGACCTGATTTATCCTAACGTTTTGTGAGAGGGAGCATTGGACTGTTGAATTGTTACAGTGTAGCGCACTTGAGGGATTCCCAGATTTCAGCACCCCTTTTTGAGTGCACGGCGCACCGGCTCTGCTTCCTGGTAATGCCCAGGCTGGCCCAAGCTGCGGATTTGAACCGCACGACTGTTAGGGGCGCAGGCGCGTTCCCGCGTCTGGCGCGAAGCGCTACAGCTTGAGGGGGAGAGAGGGTGCGCCGATTTCAATCCCGTTTCCAGAATTCATTTTCAAGGCAGGAATGGCTCTGACAATCTCTGAGATATCATTTATAAAGAAAAAGTGAAGCCAAAAGAAACCGGGTTTCTTGTGCTGGGTCAGCCGGAAAAACTAGCGCCCTCCTACAGAAGAAACCCGGTTTCTGGCCCTCACTCTGGCTTAACAATTATTTTATAAATCAGCTCTCAGGGGCACTCTTGTAATTCCGGGTAAAGATTCACGCACAGCAGCCGCCCTCTTTCCGGAATTTCAATCCCTCATAGGGATTCATACAAAACGCCCTGCCCGGGCTTTGTTTGTCTTCCATCCTTTGTGAAAACCGCTATAACTATGACAGACGCACTCACGCAACGGATAAACTGGGCTGCTGAAAGCCTGCTGGATAATGAAACCCTGACCCCTGAGCTGGATGATGCTGCTGGCGGCGCTTCCCTCACTTGGGCCACCGACCTGTGCCGGCGGGTTGCGCTCGCCACCGTCGGGCTGGACGATCAAGCTGCTGAGGCGTTCATGGCAGCCAAACTGGCTGCCATCCGCGAATTGATCCGCCTGGTGAGCCGGTGGGCTGCCAGCTACCGGGAAATGGACGCTGGGGCGTTAGCGAATCGGCTCCCAAGGTGCGGGGAGACTTCTCTCAGTCAGGTTATCCAGCTAGCTGGGAAGATTTACCCCGATTACCAGCCGCCCTTATTGGAACAGCAGCAGGCATTTTTGCGCCAGCCTTTTCCATCTGAGCTGAGAGACTGGATTGTCAATCTCCGCCGGCTGGTTGAAGGAGAGCGCAACGCCCAGCTGCCATGATATAATTTAAGTTTGGTTAATTTGCTTTAAAAAGCGAGGTGCAAAAATCTGCTAGTGTTTCATAGCATGGTTTCTAGGAATCTACCCCTCATCCAAAATCAAAAATCCACAATCCAAAATCGGGTGCGGCACCGGCGCACAGTCGCAGCTGTGCTGGTGGCGGCGCTCCTCTGCGCTTTGCTCACCGGCTGCGGTGGCAAGCGCGTATCTCAGAACGGATCTCAAACGTCTTGGTGGCACACCTACTTTACCGAGCCGGGCGCAAATACCGGCACGATTGTTAAAACTCTGGTTTCCTATATTAACAGCTCCAAAACCAGCATTCACATTGCCGCTTTTGAGTTCAATCTGACGCCAGTGGCTGAGGCGCTGGTTGCGG
>CAZJNL010001469.1:0-1629 GCA_964546515.1 uncultured Oscillatoria sp. | reverse complement strand
AAATAAGTGTGCTATAGCGGTTCTCAATTGGATGAGTCTCTTGTAGAGACGCGATAAATCGCGTCTCTTATCCCCAAGGTCATGGGTCAGCAAAAAACGTACCGCACTGATATGAGAAACGCTATAAGTAGATGCCCCTAAACATCAAAAGTATAAAAAGTTGTACAGCGATACCAAAAATAATATAAAAACTTGAGGGGAGTGACCCTCCTGGTTGTGGAAAGTTGAGGAAAATGTTAAGATTGGCGAGCCTGAACTGGAAATAGGAAGAAAAACTCATTTTTGGCATGGACTGGCAGGAAGTAGCGGGTAACTGGGTCTTCATTCCCCCTCGACCCACCGGCATCGTGCATTTTCTCGGGGGAGCTTTCGTCGCCTCCGCGCCCCAGCTCACCTACCGGTGGCTGCTAGAACAGGTGGGACAGTCTGGGTATGCTGTCGTAGCCACCCCGTTCGTCAATACCCTGGATCACGCCGAGATCGCCCGCTCCACCCTGTGGAGCTTCGAGCAAACCCTCAATCGCCTGCAGTCAACCGGGCTGTTAAACAAGCAATACCTGCCGGTCTACGGACTTGGCCACAGCATGGGCTGCAAACTGCACTTACTCACCGGCAGTCTGTTCGACGTAGAACGCGCCGGAAATATCCTGATTTCCTTCAACAACTACCCAGCCCGCCGGGCTATCCCCCTAATCGAGCAGTTTTCGCCCGTCTTCTCCGTCGAGTTTACCCCAACACCGGCAGCAACCAATGACCTGATTGCCAAGCAATATCGAATCCGCCGCAATCTCCTGGTCAGATTTAACAGCGACGACATTGACCAAACCGCCGGCTTGAACCAGCAGCTCCAGCGCCTGTTTCCTAGCATGGTAACTCTCGTAACCCTCAAAGGCAACCACCTGACACCCTTGGGGCAAGACCTCAGCTGGCCAGTTGGCCAAGTGTTCTCGCCGGCAGATGCCATTGGCCAGTGGTTCAGGCAAGAAGTTTATCGCGATTTGAAGCTGCTCAAACAAGAAATTCTCCGCTGGCTCAATCCCCTAGGCGCTAAGCGCTAGAGACTGTATTCCTCGTTCCCCGCCTCAGGGTGAGAACGAAGAACCCCACCCCCAACCCCCTCCCCGCCTGCGCGGAGGGGGCTTTATTAATTGGGAACGCGGCTCGGTCGGCTCTGCCTCCTTTTAAGGGACAAGCTGCATTATTAGCCTAAAAGCTTACTCTGAAAGCTTTCAGGGACAAATGGGGAATCCTCAGCCCCTTGTGGGCTGCCGGAGGGGGTGAGGGAGAGCTGTACAGGGCCACCGAAAGCCAATTCCCTAATATCCGGAAGAAAGCATATATACAAAACGGGTCTAAACTCGGGTATTTGTGAAAATCATTTAATCGTAAAATATCTCATTTACAGTCAGGTGCCCACAAAAAATGGCCGTGGAGTCGGTCGGGGAGTGGAGTGCCGGTCACGGAGGCCACGATCGGGGGGTCAGGTGCACCCCGAAAAGCAGATTTGCCGCACCGAGCGGTGCCGCCTCAGGTCAAATTCCCTAATATCCGGAAGAAAGCATATATACAAAACCGGTCTAAACTCGGGTATTTGTGAAAATCATTTAATCGTAAAATATCTCATTTACA
>CAZJNL010001468.1:0-1630 GCA_964546515.1 uncultured Oscillatoria sp. | reverse complement strand
ACGGCACCAACGGGCTGACAGATTTCAAGACACTTTTTGGGGTGCCGGTGAGCGAAACTCAGACACAATTTATCTTCTATAGCGTTACAGTGGTGCTGCTTGCGTGCGCATACGCGCTGTGCCGGTGGCTGACGAGCGGGCGCTTCGGGCGCTTGCTAATTGCGATTCGCGATGATGAGAGTCGGGTGCGCTTTTCCGGTTACGATCCAACCGGCTATAAAGTGCTGGTATTTGCCATTTCTGCTGGGCTTGCCGGTGTTGCCGGTGCCATGTTCACCCTGCAAACCGGCATCATCTCCCCCAAAGCAATGGATATTGCCTTCTCTATTGAAATGGTAATTTGGGTAGCAGTCGGAGGGCGAGCCAGCTTAGTGGGAGCCATCGCGGGAGCGCTAGCGGTTAACTACGCCAAAAGCCTTCTCAGCGAAAAATTCCCCGAAGTCTGGCTATTTTTCCAAGGGGCGCTGTTTTTAATTGTCGTCATGGTACTTCCCAACGGTTTAGTCGGCTGGCTGCGCAACCAAGGAATCGAGCCGCTGCGCTCCCGACTGGGATTGCGCCGGAAAATCGCAACCTACCCCAGCTTAGAAGACAACCCCGAAGTGCAGCTGGAGCGCGAAGAACTAGAAAACTAATCTCTTCCCATCCTCCTCTTTCTTCTTGGCGCTCTTGGCGTCTACCCTACGGGAAGCCGCTAGCGCGTCTATGGCGGTTCAAATAATCCCCCCATAAAGGAGTAAGGTGCGTTCCGCTTGCGGAACACACCCCACTTCAAAGGAGAACTCTCAAAGCGGAACGCACCCTACCACTACCCTCCATAAATATGAGCCCGAACATCTTAAAAATAGAGAACTTAACCGTCAGCTTTGACGGCTTTAAAGCCCTGAACCAGTTGAATTTCAGCATGGATGCCGGTGAATTGCGCGTGATAATTGGCCCAAATGGTGCCGGCAAGACAACATTTCTGGATGTTATCACCGGCAAAGTGAAGCCCACAATAGGGCGGGTGATGTTTAAAGGGCGGAATTTGCGCTCCTTCTCGGAACATCAAATCGCCCGCATGGGAATTGGGCGCAAATTCCAAACCCCTCGCGTTTACCTCAACCTGACGGTTCGCGAGAATCTGGAGCTGTCTTGCAACCGCAACAAAAATGTGCTATCAACATTGTGGGTTAGCACACCGGCATCGGAGCGCAAAACTGTGGTACAGTTGTTGGAAACGATTGGGTTAGTGACGAAAGCGGATATTAAAGCTGGGTTTCTGTCTCACGGGGAGAAGCAGTGGTTGGAAATTGGGATGTTGGTGGCGCAGTCACCGGATTTGTTGCTGGTGGATGAGCCGGTTGCCGGTTTGACGGATGAAGAAACGGCATTAACCGGCAATTTGCTCCTCTCGCTCGCAGAAAGTCACTCGATTGTGGTGATTGAGCACGATATGGAGTTTGTGCGGCAAATTGCTCGCAAGGTGACGGTGCTGCATGAGGGTTCGGTGCTGTGCGAGGGGAGTATTGAGGAGGTGCAGAATAACCCGCGCGTGATTGAGGTGTATTTGGGTAAGCCGGCGGCTGATGGCGAGGTGAATTAAGAAAATTTTTGAACCGCCAAGACGCCATAGACGCGCCAGCGGCTT
>CAZJNL010001467.1:0-1632 GCA_964546515.1 uncultured Oscillatoria sp. | reverse complement strand
CCTGAGATCAAGGCAGTTTTAGATGAGTTTGTGATTGGTCAGGATCAGGCAAAGTCAATTATCAGCGCTCTGGAAAACCACACCCCTCCCCGCCCCCTCACCCATGACCTGATGGTTAATATCCTGCAGGAATGGAATATGACCTTGGAACGGATAATTATCCATTCCCTCCAGGACAATACTTTCTATGCGGTGCTGACGGTACGTCAGGGGGAGGTCAAGAAAGACATTGACGCTCGCCCCAGCGATGCGATTGCGCTCGCCCTGCGCACTAACAGCCCCATCTGGGTGATGGAAGAGGTAGTAGCCGACGCCTCGATTCCGGTGGACAGAGACGCCGACGAGGCAGAACGGCGTGCTTTCCGCGAGTTTGTCTCCAAACTCCGACCGGAAGATTTTACCCAGCGAAAACCGTTCAACGGCGAAAATTCTTAATTTTGGATTGATAATTTTGTAGGGCCATTGGTCGCGACAATCTAAAATCTAAAATCTAAAATCTAAAATCGCCAAAAAATGCGTTACCGCCGGTTTGGCAAAACGAATTTGCACCTGTCGGTGTTTTCCCTGGGAACTATGCGTTACCTCGCTTCCGAGTCAAACGCGATTCAGACGGTGCGGCAAGCCGTTGCTATGGGAATTAATCACCTGGAAACGGCTAGGGGCTACGGGAAGAGCGAGCTGTATCTGGGTGCGGCTTTGTCAGCTGGTTTGCCGGTGCCGCGAGAGCATCTGCATATTACCATTAAAATCCCCCCGGTGGCAGATGCCGGTGAGATGGAGCGGTGTGTGGATGAGTCGCTAGAGCGGCTGGGTTTGGACTGTGCCGACTGTCTGGCCATCCACGGTGTCAATACCCGGGAACACTTGGACTTGCTGCTGTCCTCGAGGGGCTGCATGGAAGCTGTGCGGCGGGCTAAAGCCGATGGCCGGGTGAGACATGTGGGCTTTTCGACGCACGGCTCTTTGGATGTGATTCTGGCAGCTATTAATACAGATTTCTTTGAATTTGTCAATCTGCATTATTACTACTTTTTCCAGCGCAACGCACCGGCAGTTGAGCTGGCCCGCCAAAAGGACATGGGGGTGTTTATTATCTCACCGGCAGACAAGGGGGGGCAACTTTACACGCCACCGGCAGCCCTCCAGCAGCTGTGCCACCCGTTTTCGCCGCTGGAGTTGAATTACAGGTTTTTGCTGAGCGATTCCCGGATCAGCACTCTCAGCTTGGGGGCGGCGAATCCGGGGGAACTGGAATGGCCCTTGAGTGTGGCTGACTGCGATGGCCCGCTGATGCCGGTGGAAGAGGAAGTGTTTGAGCGTTTGGAAGGGCACGCCGCAGCGGTTTTGGGGGCGGATAAATGCAGCCAGTGCTATGAGTGCTTGCCGTGTCCTGAGTGGATTAATATACCCGACTTTTTGCGGCTGCGCAATATGGCAGTTGCTTATGAGATGAGGGAGTTTGGCAAATACCGCTACCGGATGTTTGAAAATGCCGGTCACTGGTTTGCGGGGGTGAAGGGGAGCCGGTGTACTGAGTGCGGAGACTGTTTGCCGAGGTGTCCGGAACAGCTGGACATTCCAGGTTTGGTGAAAGACACTCACGAGCGGCTGAAAGGGCCAGAGGGTCGCCGG
>CAZJNL010001466.1:0-1633 GCA_964546515.1 uncultured Oscillatoria sp. | reverse complement strand
CTCTTGCAATTCACAAGCCAGCCTGTACTGTTGCAGCGCATTCTCCTCGGTGATTGGCACCGGATAATTAAACGTGTGGGGAAACCGGCTCAGTACCGTCAGCCCCACATAGAGAGCAGCGCTCAAGGCGGGGAACAGCCAGAGTGTGGGCTTGGCACCCCAGCCATCCGGCTTTCCCGATATGCCAAAATGAACCGGAATCACCGGCGGAAGCGCTTTCCAGGATTGGACTAAGAGCGCGACGCTCAGCACAGTGCCGGCAACTGCTACAATTTCAAGAACTGCCGCAGACGGTGAGCGCGGGATGGGGAGGATGGGCCGGTTTGCTTGCTTGTCGGTCACAGTCGGAGTGATGGATTGGGTGTTAGTTTATACTTTAAAGATAACAGTCTCTAAGAAAGCCGCTCGGGCTTCTTTGGCTCGGTTCGCCAGAAATTCCACGCCCCCGATCTAGGGATTGTCTGGCAATAAGTCTCTCGGCAGGTTAGAATCAAAGACGAAGAATGCCGCAAATCTTCTTGCCGCCGCCGGTGGGGAGGCTTATGCTGCGCATCTGGGAAAAAAGGAGGAGTGAGGTGTTGAAAATCAGAGGAGGCAAAAATGGACTTTCAAAGGTTTATTGAGCAGCTCCCCAGCCTGTATGAGAACTGGGGGAAAGATTCTGTGCGACCGAAATCAGCACGTTTCGGGCAGGTACTTGAGCAAGTTAAGGGGATGACAACGGCAAACGTGATGCAGCTGCTCAATTTTGCCGTTGAGTGCATGGATGCCGGTGAAATCTACTGCGAGATTGGCACCTATCAGGGGTCAACCTTAATTGGCGCACTGCTCGGTCATCCAGAGCGGATGGCGTATGCAGTGGACAATTTTTCCCAATTCGATACCGCCGCTAAAAATATCGAAAAATTAAGGGATAATTTATCCAAATTTTGCCTGCCAGATAGGGTGTACTTTTGCCAGCAATATTTTGAGGAATTTTTATTGGAACTGCGACAGTTAGAGACAGAAGAAAAAATCGGCGTTTATTTTTATAATGGCCCTCATGACTACAGGTCGCAATTGTTAGGATTGCTCCTAATCAAACCTTTTTTGGCTGAAAAAGCACTGATTATTGTGGATGATACCAACTGGGCTTCTGCAGTGCAAGCCAATTGGGACTTTATGGCTGCCCACCCTGAGTGCGAGCTCTTGCTGGATTTGCCGACACCCGAAAACAGCCATCCAACCTTTTGGAATGGCATTCAGGTTCTCAGCTGGGATTTGGAGAGAAGCTCTAATTATCCGGCGTCTACTTTTCGCCTGATACGCCAACAACCTCTGGTTCGGGCTATCTACAATTTGCCGGAGCTGGCTGTAACGGAGGGGGAATGGTATACTCTTTATCAAGAAGCCTTGTCATTGCACCGCCAGCAGCAATTTACAGCAGCGGAGTCAAAGTACAGAGAGTTTCTAAAGCAAAGAAGCAAAGATGCTGAAGCCTGGTTAAACTTGGGAAGACTTTATTACCAAGTTGGCCGGTATCAAGAGTCGCTAGAAGCGCTGTTGAATTCCCTAAAAATTGACGAATCGAAATCTGTATCCCACTATACCCTGGGTTTAGTTTATGATAAAATAAATTACGTTGAATTTCAAT
>CAZJNL010001465.1:0-1634 GCA_964546515.1 uncultured Oscillatoria sp. | reverse complement strand
GCGTCGGGCGTTGATGGCGGCTATCACGTCTTCGTAGCGGTGACCGCGCTCTGCCATGTCCCGCTGGATTTTCCAGGCTATTTTGACATCATCGCTGATGTCGAGGTAAACGCTGAAGTCCAGCAGTGAGCGCACCCGCTCGTCATAGAGGGGGTGCAGCCCCTCTACCACGATGATGTGATTGGGTTCAATCAACTCTGGCGGGTCGATCATGCCGGTTTCGTGATTGTAGATGGGCTTGTTGATGGTTTGACCGTTCTTGAGCGCTTTGATTTGCTCGTACATGAGGTCAAAGTTGTTGGCCCTGGGGTCTAGCGCCGTAATCCCTGTTTCTTTGCGCTGCTTGCGGTCGAGACAGTGGTAGTCGTCGAGACAGATAACGGTGACCAGGTCTTCCCCAAATAAATCTGTCAAGCGGCGCAAAAACGTGGACTTACCGCATCCGGAGTCTCCGGCTACGCCAATTAGAACCACGCGATCCGGCTTACTGGTCATAGATTCCCTCTAAAGATTATTTCCTAACTGAGTCCTGAGCGAGTTGAGTTGGTAGCCCTTGAAGTAAGCCCCGTCGGTCGCCGCGCCTGTGGCAGAGGCGGCGAGAGCGCCCCTGGCGCGTCGGTCCCCCTGGCGGGTCCGATCAGCTGTCCCCCGGCGAGCGGGTTGCACAGACGCGATAAATCGCGTCTCTACAAGAGAGGCGGACAGCTCGGAGGGCAACCCGAGACAAAGGCTGCACGCCCCCACCGTCTCTGAGCCGTCTGGCGACCGCAGCGCCGGGAAGAGTGCCGCTTTCCTCAAGCTAAGTATTAAATACTAAGTGTTGAGGTCGATCTTACCAGAAGGGGATCTCCCTTACAAGGCTGACTGGGCTGGGATAGCTAGTTACCTATGCTAAGGTTAATTGGGTCTTAAAAAAAATTAAAATTGACTCCAGAGTAACATTCTCGCAGTTAAAGACCCTGTAGGGTGAGGGAAGAGTAAGCGATGTACAATCCAAGCGCAGCGGGTGGTGCGGCCAACACAGTGTCTGGCAGCCGCCTGTTTGTATACGAAGTGGTGGGCCTGAACCAGTGCGACGCAACTGACGGCATAACTGCCCCAATTCGTCGCAGTGGCAGCGTGTTTGTCACAGTGCCGTACAACCGGATGAATCAAGAGATGCGACGGATCGCTCGCATGGGCGGCCTAATTGTCAGCATCCGCCCCCTGACTGGTGAGGGGGCAGCGAATGGCCAAGCTACCAAGGCAGAAAATGGCCAAACCACCTCAGTACATGGATTGCAGGCCACTCAGCCAGAAGAGAAAAGCAAGCCAATGACTCAAGCGAAACATAAAACTGACATTCCGGTAAACATTTACCGTCCCAACAATCCCTATATTGGTAAGTGCCTGTCCAATGAAGAGCTGGTTCGCGAGGGTGGGGAGGGCACTGTCCGCCACTTGCTCTTCGATATCTCTGGGGGCGACCTCCGCTATCTCGAAGGCCAAAGTATCGGTATTATCCCGCCGGGAACGGACGACAAGGGCAAACCCCACAAGCTGAGGCTGTACTCGATTGCCTCGACTCGCCACGGGGACCGTGTTGATGACAAGACGGTGTCCCTGTGCGTGCGCCAGTTGGTGTACAAGAATCC
>CAZJNL010001464.1:0-1635 GCA_964546515.1 uncultured Oscillatoria sp. | reverse complement strand
GGGACGCGGTTCGCAAGGAGTACCTGAGCCGGTCGTACAGCAGCAAACCGGAAGCTTACAAGGCGATTCGGGCAATGCTGGAGAAGCTCAACGATCCCTACACCCGGTTCATGGATCCGCAAGAGTTCCGCAACATGCAGATTGAAACCTCTGGGGAGCTCACCGGCGTGGGGATTCAGCTGGCTCAAGATGAGAAAACCAAAAAGCTGGTGGTGATTGCGCCGATCGAGGACACGCCGGCTTTCCGCGCCGGTGTGGCGGCTAAGGACATTATTATTCAGATAGACGGTAAGAGTACTGAGGGCATGGATGTCAACCAGGCGGTGAACCTGATCCGGGGACCCTCCGGCAGTTCGGTGACGCTCACTATCCTGCGGGATAAGCAGCAATTGGAGTTTAGCATGAAACGCGAGCGGATTGAGATCCATCCGGTGCGCTACTCTTATCGCAAAACTCCGATGGGGGGCGTGGGCTATATTCGCCTGGTTCAGTTCAGCGCCAACGCCTCTAAGGAAATGCGGGACGCGATTAAGGATTTGGAAAAGCAGAAGGTAACAGGGTATATTTTGGATCTGCGCTCGAACCCCGGTGGATTGCTGCAAGCTAGTGTTGAAATTGCTCGTATGTGGCTGCAAGATGGCCCAATTGTCTCAACGGTGGAGCGCCGGGGAGAAACCAGGCGCGAGGATGCCAACCGGGGGGCTTTGACGGATAAACCCTTGGTGGTGCTGGTGGATGGCGGCTCGGCGAGCGCTAGCGAGATTCTGTCTGGGGCGCTGCAGGACAACAAGCGGGCCACTTTGGTGGGTGTGAAGACGTTTGGCAAAGGTTTGGTGCAATCGGTGCGAGGTTTGGGCGACGGATCGGGGATGGCGGTGACGATTGCTAAGTACCTCACCCCTAACGGTCGGGATATTAACAAGCATGGCATTGACCCAGATGTGGTGTTTGAACTGTCGGATCGGCAGCGGGATGCTTTGAGGGGCGATCGCGAGAAGATCGGCTCTCCAGATGATCCGCAATATGCTAAAGCTCTGGAAGTGCTGCGACAGGAGATTGCTCAAAACCAAGGAAGACGAGCGGAATCACCAGCCGGTAAGCAAGTGAAAAGTAAGAAGTAAAAAGGCAAAGGTGTGTGGGTTGGCGCTGGGGACAGGCGGGACGCCTGTCCTACGTCAAGAAGGTTTCGGCTTTATTGAGGTTTGCAAATGCCGGCACGAATCAGCCCGACGCGACGGGCGATCGCTTCGTCTGCTGAGGCAAAAGGCCCCCACTTTTCTGCGATGTTGGGGGCTTCTTTGTTTTCGGCTTGTTCGCCGGGGAGGATGTCGCAGAAACCCTCCGGACGCTTGACAATATACCAACTTTGTGCTGTTTCCATGTGGGGCGGCGGTTAGGAATTTTTGGTTCTGGGTAAATAATATCAAGTCCGGTTGCATCTTTATTGCAGACGGGGGCGGTTTCATGCCGGTAGGGGCGGGGCTGACCCGAAATGCCGGCCACAAATAGATAACATTTATAAACATTACAATGTAGGGGCGGGTTTTGCCGAAATATCTTCCACACAACGCCGGATTTAAATAGGGGGGGGGGGGGGGGGGGGGGGGGGGGGGGGGGGGGGGGGGGGGGGGGGGG
>CAZJNL010001463.1:0-1638 GCA_964546515.1 uncultured Oscillatoria sp. | reverse complement strand
AGCATCCAGATTTGCTCAATAGCGCTCGCTCGCTCCATCCAGAAAGCGAACATAGCAAAGGTGTACTGGATGAGAAAACGCAAAAAAAATCCCAGCACCGCCACCAGCGCAAACAGCAAAAACTGCCCCGGATTCGGCAGCCAAAAGGACTGGGGATACAGCGCAAAAAACAGCAGCACCAGCCCCAGAGCAAACGGCAAGCGAGCAAAACGTTCGGAAATGTGGGAGGTGATGTGGTGCCAAACTGGATCTATCGGCTGCAGCAGCTTCGGCGACAGCTTCCCCTGCACAACTTCTTTCTCAAACTCCCATATCACCCAAACTGCGTTAAACTGGCGGACGATAAAAACTGCCAGGAAATAGCGGGCAAATTCCACCGGCTCCCACCCAAACCGCCCACCTTGCGCCGCCTGCATCCAAATGCCCATCAGGATCAGCGGCAGCGAGCCAGACAGCGCCCACAAAAACAGCTCCGCTCGATATTCCAGCATGTATGCGTAATAAGTCACCAGCAAGGTTTTGGCAATTCTGAAAAATCGACTCATATTATTTACGCTTGAATACTTTTCTATTATCTATCGCTGCCGGCGACCGCAAGGGCAGTGGCGTCAGCCCAAGCTGAACTAGGCAGTTAAAACCGGCACCAAAACCGCACCAAGCGCCTGTAAAGCCATCTCCTCATCCTTCTTGGCGTCCTACCCTGCGGGAAGCCGCTGGCGCGTCTATGGCGTCTTGGCGGTTGGCAATTAAACAAATCAATCAAACGTAAAATACCCTCCCCTCCTTATCATCTCCGGTCAATTACCCCCAAATACTATTCCATCCCTGTTCCTATCTCCTCATCCTTCTTGGCGTCCTTGGCTCAGGAGCGGTTCATTATTAAAGTAAATCAATAAGACTCCTATACAAACGTAAAGCATCTCACGAAACCGCGCCGGTGCGGAATACCCGGCCAATCACTTCTTCCACCGGCGGGTCTGTCACCTTCAAGTCGAGCACCTCCATTTCCGCTAGAATCCTTGCCAAAGTGCCGGTGAGCGACTCGCGCTGCACCAGGAGACGCACCGACTGGCCATCCACCGATTCCACTTCCCCGTAGGAAGACAGCAGGGAGGTAGCTTGCAGCGTCTGCACCGGCAGGGGGTGGGCGAGTTCCACCTGAACTTCCCGGTAGGGGGCGAAGCGCTCCAGCAGTCCCTCCAGGCTGCCGTCATAGATGAGCTGACCTTCGTGGATTAAAATAACCCGCGGGCAGAGAGCGGTGATGTCGGCCATGTAGTGGCTAGTGAGCAGCACTGTCGCCCCGTAGCGCTGGTTGTACTCGCGCAGGAATTCCCGCACTCCCACCTGAGCGTTGACATCCAGTCCCAGGGTTGGCTCGTCGAGAAACAGCACTTGTGGCTGGTGGAGCAGCGCCGCCATCAGCTCAGCCTTCATGCGCTCTCCCAGGGAAAGCTTGCGCACCGGCACATTGAGCTTGTTTTCCAGGGAGAGCATTTCTGTCAGGAGGCTGGCACGCCGGCGGTACTCTTTGTCGGGGATGCCGTAGACAGCAGCATTGATCTTCAGGGAGTCGAGCACCGGCAAGTCCCAAATCAGCTGCTGCTTTTGCCCCATCACCAGGGTAATTTTTTGCAA
>CAZJNL010001462.1:0-1640 GCA_964546515.1 uncultured Oscillatoria sp. | reverse complement strand
CCCCAAAGTAGACCGCACCCTAAAATACCCCGGTGCCTGGTATCAAATCGGAGACGCTCAGATACACCTGATTCAAGACACCGGCTTTCGAGCCGAACTGCAGAATCCCGAAAAGTGGGGGCGCAACCGGCACGTCGCCTTCGGCGTTGCCAACCTGGAAGTTGCCAAAGAGCAGCTGCTCGCTCACGGGTGCCAAGTGCAGATGAGCGCCTCCGGTCGAGCCGCCCTCTTCACGCACGATCCAGACGGCAATATTATAGAGATCAGCCAGATGTAGAGGCCATACAAAAATTGCT
The DNA here is from genome assembly GCA_964546515.1 of uncultured Oscillatoria sp. GTDB lineage: Bacteria > Cyanobacteriota > Cyanobacteriia > Cyanobacteriales > Oscillatoriaceae > Oscillatoria. The sequence continues at coordinate 1,344 of CAZJNL010001462.1, read as the reverse complement.
CCTGCAACTATGAAAATTATCGCATATTCCTACAGCGACCCGCTGCTCGAATCGGCACCCGACCCAACCATCTGGGGCTGGGAAATAGACAGAGTATACCAAGATTTAGGGCAGCGTTTCCAGCGGCTCCAGTTGCTGAGCGACTGCAAAACAGCGCCGGCGGATTATCTCTTAATTCGGCGTCTGGAAGAATTGGGCGACACAGTGGGGGAAGTGTGCGAGCTTCTGGCGGAATTGGAAGCCCTCGGCATGCGGTTAATTGTCACCGAATCAGCCACCCCCACGGGTGCCGGTTTGCGAGCGGATTTACTGAAACTGCTCAAAGAAATCCAGCAAAACCAGCGCAGCCGCAGCATCAGATCGGGACACGCCCGCAATCGCCTGAAAGCCCTACCCCCTCCCGGAAAAGCCCCCTACGGATACCGGCGGGGCAAAGAGCGCTACGTCATAGATCGGACTGCAGCGCCGGCGGTCAAAGATTTTTTCGAGCACTTTCTCATCTACGGTTCCGTGCGCGGTGCCGTTCGCTACCTCGCGCAAAAATACGGCAAAAAAATCTCCGTTTCCACCGCTCGCCAGTGGCTGACAAATCCCGTCTATCGCGGCGATTTGGAATATCAAAATGGGGATGTAATTTCTAACACCCACGCTCCCATTGTATCGCGGGAAGAAGCCGCCCAAGTCGAGCGAATTCTGCGCCGCAACCGGCGCATTCCCCCCCGCGCCGCCAGCGCCCCCCGATCGCTTGCCGGTTTAGTTGTTTGCGGCTCGTGCCAGTCTCCCATGACAGTATCCCGCGTCACCGCCCACCGCAAAGATCGGGAATACCTTTACCTGCGCCCCACCGGCTGCCCGAAACAGCCCAAATGCCGCGCCATTGCCTACGAAAAAGTGCTGGAGCAAACCATTGAGGGAATTTGCCGCGACTTGCCCCATGCGGTTGCCGGTTTGAATGCGCCGGATATGGATGCAGTTAAGAAAGAGATTGCCGGTGAGATTGCTGCCAGAGAAGAAATTCTCGCTCAGCTTCCCTCGCTGTGCGAGCTTGGCATCCTCGACACAGAAACAGCTGACTTGCGAGCCTACAAACTCCGCACAGAAATTGCCGAACTGCAAAGCAAGCTGGCTCAGCAGCCGCCGGTGAACTTGCGCGAGACAGCTCAAGCCGTTTCCATCCCGCAGTTCTGGCTGGACTTATCAGAATCAGAGCGCCGGTTCTACTTTCGAGAATTCATCCGTAAAATTGAAATTATCCGCCAAGATACAGGGTGGCAGCTGCAAGTCATTTTCATTTTTTAGCAAAATTTATCTCTCAGAGGTCATTTATAAAGAAAATCTAGATCC
>CAZJNL010001461.1:0-1640 GCA_964546515.1 uncultured Oscillatoria sp. | reverse complement strand
TTTTACGCTTTCCACATCTGCCCGGAAACCCAAACCTAGAGAACTTAGGGGTGCTAAAGCTTTTAGTCCATCGTTGAAAATCAGAGGAAACGACAATGGTCTGCCAATTCAAACGCAAAAGTCTCACCGCGCTCCAGTGGATCAACCCCCGCTACTGGAAGCTGTCCAAAGAAGAAGTGGCCCAATTCCTGGGCGTATCCCCCGAACAAGTCAGGAAGGCCACCTGCCTGCAGCACCAAGTTTCCATCTCGTGGGTGTCTAATGCCGGCAACGTCTGCTGCTCGTTTTTCAGCTACCGGCTATTTGGGCGCTGGGAAAAGGCGGTACTGGACTTAATTGCCGGCTGGCAAGATTTCAAAACGTGGCACCGCCTCCTCTCTGCCATCGAATACGAATTCCTTCGCTTCGACTACCCCACAGAAATGGCCGATTGGATTTGGGAAAACCTCAAAGACCGGGACGCCGAATTCATAGACAAACAGCGCCAGCAAGACTGCCCCAACGACTCAGCGGACGCTTAAAAGGCTTTACTGTCGCCTTTTTCAATCCAAAATCAAAAATCCAAAATTGGTAGAGCCGGCTCAACACTCCCATCGCGAGCAGATGCCCACTCGCCCACGCCTCTGTGCCGATTGCACTACAATGGCAGCAGGTGCGTCAGTGAGCGACAATGTACATTCCCCTAGCGCGGCAAAATTTTTATCAAGAAATTAACCAGCCAGACGAGCGAATCGACCTGGCCAAAGCAGCGCTGTACATCGCTAAGGAAGAGTATCCCCAAGTTGACCCAGCTAAATATCTCAACGCCCTGGACACAATGGCGGCTGAGGTGAGCGAGCGCTTGCCGGCGCAGCGCTATCCCCTGCGCGTCATCCAAACCATCAACCAGTATCTCTACAGCGATCTGGGGTTCACCGGCAACACCGCTGATTACTACGATCCCCGCAACAGCTTCCTCAACGACGTAATTGACCGGCGCACCGGCATACCCATCACCCTATCCCTGCTCTACCTAGAAATAGCGCGGCGCATCGATTTCCCAATGGTAGGCGTAGGAATGCCCGGACACTTCCTCATCCGTCCCGACTTTGAAGATGCCGGCATCTGCGTTGACGCCTTCAATGCCGGCGAAATCCTGTTCCCAGAAGACTGCCAAGAACGCCTCTCCCGAATTTATGGCCATCCAGTCGCCCTGCAGCCCGAATTTCTCGAACCCGTCAGCCCCCGGCGCTAAGAAGCGCGGATGCTCAGCAATCTTAAATTAATCTATCTCAACCAGGGCGATGCAGCCTGAGCCCTGGCAGCAGTCGAGCGGATTCTGCTGCTGTTTCCCGAAACCCCCGCCGAATTGCGAGATCGCGGCGTCCTTTACTACCAGGTGGGCCACTGGCCCGAAGCCATCCGGGATCTGGAGGCGTATTTGGCCCGGGTGCCCAGTGCCGGTGATGCCGGTGCCATCCGCCAATTAGTGCAGCGCCTGCGCTCTGACATCTAGCGGTGATTGGGCACTGGGCATGGAGATTTTGGATGCCCGGATTTTGGATGCAAGGATTTTGGATTGGGGATTGGGCATGGGGCATTGGCTATCCTCTAACCCCTAACCCCTAACCCCTAAAATGGGGCACTGGGCATTGGGCGTT
>CAZJNL010001460.1:0-1641 GCA_964546515.1 uncultured Oscillatoria sp. | reverse complement strand
GCCGAGCTGCTGCGCGGCGAGCGAGAGATTGTCCGCTCCCCAACACCGGCACGCCGGCAGCCGGCAGGCAGTCGCGTCGTTTTGCAAAAAACCGGCTCTCGCTTGGTGCTGGAAATTCCGCCGGCGGGGTTGCGATTGCAGAGCTTTTGTCTGGCAGTCTTGGCTCTGATCTGGAGCGTATTCACATTTTTCTGGACTTCTGCGATTCTTGATTCAGTGACTCCGTTTCTCTCCCTGTTTTCCATCCCCTTTTGGGCGCTCTGCGCAAACATGCTCTGGCGCTCCCTGTTCAGCACAGCCTGCACCACGCGATTGCAGATTGACCGGCATTCCTTTCGGCTGCAGTGGGCGTTGCTCGGCTTCAGCCGGCGAGTTGAGGGGCGTACAGAGGATATTGAGCGCGTCGAACTGAACACTATTGCCACAGTCTATGGCCAACAGCTGGGGGTTTGCACCTTGGTGCAGGGAGTGCAAAACCGCCATTTCGGCTCAGTTCTGACGCCGGTGGAAAAAGAGTGGCTAGTCGCGGAATTGGCCGATTTCCTGAGAAAAACCCTGCCGAAATAGGCTACAGGCTGTAGGCTATTGGCGAGAGGGAACTTTTACTGATTCCCTCCCTATCTCTCTCCCATTGCCTATTGCCTCTAGCCTTGACAGTATGCAACACTTACGACATTACCTCGCGCTAGCTGGGGCGATCGCCGCCGGCGCCGCCCTGCGCTTCTGGCATCTTGACTTCAAACCCCTGTGGCTGGATGAAGCGATTACCGCTTTGTTCAGCCTGGGAAGCACCTACAATAGTGTACCCCTGGATGTGGTGTTTCCCCTCGATCGATTGCAGCAAATCTTTACCCTTAACCCACAGGCGAGTTGCAGCCTAATTGCTAGCGCGGTTGCTGCCCAGTCTACCCATCCGCCGCTGTTTTTTTGCTTGACGCACCAGTGGCTGAACTGGCTTGCTGCTGGGCGAGACGCCACAGAACAATTTCACGCTCTGGCGTGGAACTTGCGAGCTCTGCCGGCACTTTTCGGCGTCGCCGGAATTGTCGCTATTTACTGGCTCAATCGCGTCGCCTTCTCACCGGCTGCTGGGCTAATGGCTGCTGCGGTGATGGCTGTCTCTCCCTTTGGCGTCTACCTTTCCCAAGAAGCCCGACACTACTCTTTGCCGGTGCTGCTCATCGCCCTGGCGCTGCAGTTGCTGATACAAATCCAGCAAGACATCCGCACCCTAAAACTGCGACCGGCAGTTTGGCTGATCTGGGTTGCTGTGAACAGCATTGGTGTCTACACTCACTACTTTTTCCTCCTCGCCTTCACCGCCCAAGTCGCCACTCTTCTCGGGCTGCTTTACCAACTCAAAAACCAACCGCATACTGTTGGCAATCTGCAATCACCGGCGGGCCAAAATTTTCCATTCGCCTACCTTTGCTTTTGCGTTGCTCTGGCGATTGCCGGTGTTGTTATCTGCTCAATTCCGTGGCTGCAGACATTCTTGAACCATTCGGGGCGTTCAGAAACCGGCTGGCTTCCGCCGCCACAAAATATCGCTCCCCTGTACCAAACTATAGCAGCATGGCTGACGATGGCAATCGCCCTGCCGGTGGAAAAGCAGCCGGTTTGGATTCAAATTCCGGCAAT
>CAZJNL010001459.1:0-1644 GCA_964546515.1 uncultured Oscillatoria sp. | reverse complement strand
GTGTTCAGTGCGGCTGGGGCGATTGACGCCATCTCCAAAAAACAGGTGATGGGCGTATTCGCGCATGGGCTGATCCAAGCTGCAGGCAACGGAGTTTGGGTCGCCGAGCTGGATATAAGCCACATTGGTGCTGAGATATTCCTGACCGGCGAGGAGGTGGCGGATTTCTTCTGCGTGAGCCGGATCGGCACAGTATTTGCCTGCTTCCAGCAGGGCTTTCACCAAGGCGATGTGGGTGTTGGGATAAGCGTTAGCCCAGTCTTCCCGCACGCCGAGAACTTTCCCCGGGTGTCCGGGCCAAATTTCCAAGTCTGTGGCGACGGTAAAGCCAATTCCTTCCATCGCCCCGCGAAAGTTCCAAGGTTCGCCCACACAGTAACCGTCAATACTGCCGGCTTTCAGGTCCACCACCATTTGAGCCGGCGGCAGGGTTTTCAGGGAGACGTCCCGGTCGGGGTCAATGCCACCGGCAGCCAGCCAGTAGCGCAGCAGCATATTGTGCATCGAGGAAGGGTGCACCATTCCCATCCTGTGCAGCTGGTTGGGGGTTGAGCGCAGGTATTTCTTAAAATCCGCCAGCGTGTATATCCTTTGATCCAAGAAGCGCTTGCACAAGGTGATGGCGTTGCCGTTGCGAGTCATGGTCAGGGAACTGACCACCGGCACGGGGCGGTTTTCATGTCCCCCCAGAGTCAGCCACACCGGCATCCCAGAGGGCATTTGGGCCGCATCCAAATAGCCCCCGACAATGCCATCAGTAATCCCCCGCCAGCTAGTTTCCCGCACCAGGTGGACTTCATCCAACCCGTGCTTGGCGAAGAAGCCCTTTTCTTTGGCCACGGCGAGGGGGGCGCAGGCGGTCAGCGGCACGAAGCCGATGTCCAGGTTGACTTTTTCCAGTCCGTGACGGGCGACTGCTCCAACTTTCCTCGCCCGCAGCTTCTTGATGCGCTTCTGCTGGTTGAGGAAGTAAATCATTTCAGAGCGCAGGCTGTAGTAGCTGGGGTGGGCCACCACTTCCATGCGCTTGCGGGGGCGGGGGATGTCCACATCCAGAATCTGGCCAATCTTAGATCCCGGCCCATTGGTGAGCATGACGATCTTGTCAGACAGCAGCACGGCTTCATCCACATCGTGGGTGACCATAACGCCGGTCACTTCGTGCTCCTGGCAGATTTCCATCAACTTTTCTTGCAAGTTGCCCCTTGTGAGGGCGTCCAGAGCTCCAAAGGGTTCGTCAAGCAGCAGCACCTTGGGACGGATGGCGAGGGCGCGGGCGATGGACACCCGCTGTTTCTGACCCCCTGACAGCATACCCGGTTGCTTGTCGCAGTGCTGTCGCAACCCCACCATATCAATGTGCTCCTCAACGATGCCGCGCCGCTCTCCGGCGGGCAGGTGGCCGAGCACTTCATTAACTGCCAGAGCAATGTTCTCCCGCACTGTCAGCCAAGGGAGCAGGGAGTAGTTCTGAAACACCACCATGCGGTCGGGTCCCGGACCGCTGACTCGCTGCCCTTCTAGGGTGACTAAGCCATCTGTGGGCAAGTCCAGACCGGCAATCATGTTCAGCAGGGTTGATTTGCCACAGCCGGAGTGGCCAATAAAAGAGATAAACTCTCCTTTTTTAATATGGAGGTCAAT
>CAZJNL010001458.1:0-1644 GCA_964546515.1 uncultured Oscillatoria sp. | reverse complement strand
CCGCCGGCACCCCCCGCAAATCCCCAAAACTCTCTACTATACATAGTACAGGCAATCATTACCCAAACACAAGCATGACACCCAATCCCAGCATCATGCAAGCAGTCGAACAGCTGGGCTACCGCGTCACAGTCGGCGACGTAGCCAGCAAAGTCGGTTTAGAGCTAAATCTGGCAGAGCGAGGATTGCTAGCCCTCGCTTCCGATGCCGGTGGGCACTTGCAAGTCGCAGAAACCGGCGATATCGTGTACCTCTTCCCCAACGACTTCCGGACAATCCTGCGCAATAAATACCTCCAACTGCAACTCAAAGACTGGTGGGAAAAAGTCTGGCGAATTCTATTCTACCTGCTCCGCATCTCCTTTGGAATCGTCCTGCTGCTTTCCATCCTCCTGATTTTTCTCGCCATCGCCGTCATCATCATCAGCGTCAATTCCTCCAAAGACAGTGACAGCAGAAGCGACAGCCGCAGTTCAGGTGGAGGCATAATATTCCTGCCCTACTTCTGGTTCGGACCCGACTGGTACTGGTTCCTTTCCTGGGATTATAACAGCCCCCACCGGCACCGGCAATCCCAACCCAAGGAAATGAACTTTCTGGAATCAGTATACTCCTTCCTCTTCGGAGACGGCAATCCCAACGCCGACATAGAAGAGCGCCGGTGGCAAGACATAGCCAGCGCAATTCGCAACAGCAAAGGCGCAGTCGCCGCCGAGCAAATTGCCCCCTACCTCGACGACTTAGGCGCAAGCTACGCTAAAGAATATGAAGAATATATGCTGCCGGTGCTCATCCGCTTCAACGGGCGTCCCGAAGTCAGCCCCGAAGGGCAAATAGTCTATCACTTTCCCGACTTGCAAACAGCAGCGAAAGCTCGCCATTCCCAGCAGGTATCCCCCTACCTGCAAGAAATTCCCAGGCGCTTCAGCAAAGCCACTTCTGGGCAACTGATGCTAGCTGCCGGTTTAGGCATCCTCAACTTTGTCGGAGGATTAGTGCTCGGTTCACTGCTAAAAGATGGCACAGTAGCCGCACAGCTAGGCGGCTTAGTTGCCTTCGCGCAGTCAATATACTGGCTGCTGCTGGGCTACGGCACAGCTTTCTTAGCCGTACCCCTGATTCGCTACTTTTGGATTCAGTGGAAAAACCGCAAAATAGAAGCCCGCAATTTTACCCGACAGCAGCGTGCTGAAATCTTAACGCAGCCCGACGAAGACTTGCAGAAAAAACTGGCATTCGCCCGCCAGTTTGCCGCAGAAAGAATTATCGGCAGCGAGGATTTAGCCTACACAACCGAAACCGATTTAATAGAGCAGGAGATAGAGCAATCTGCTAAAATAGATGCTGAGTGGCAGCGCCGGCTTAATCAAGAACCGTAGGGTGTGTTCCGCGCCTTCTCGCACACCTTTGCAATAGAATGCAGCTCGCGTCACGCACCAGACCTCAGTCAAAGGAATCGGGTCAGCTGCGGATATTTAGGGACAGGCGAGACGCCTGTCCTACGCCATTGCTCCGTAGCGTTCCGCGCCCCCCTTTGCACACCTTTGCAATAGAATGAGGCTAGCGCCACGCCCGTCACTCACTCAAATGAATCGGGTCAGCTGCGGATATTTAGGGACAGGCGAGACGCCTGTCCTACGCCAT
>CAZJNL010001457.1:0-1646 GCA_964546515.1 uncultured Oscillatoria sp. | reverse complement strand
CGACCGCATCGAGGAGCGCAACCTCTCCACCCAGCCTTATTATCGCTCAGATATCGGCGCTTTCAAAGCTAAAATTATAGCAAATAGTCTCTACCGGGCGCTTGGCGTGAAAGTGGAGGCGCACTCTAAAGAACTGACGCCGGCAAATGCTGGGCAGCTGTTGACAAATAGCGCCTTGGTAATTGATACTTTTGATAACAGTGTGGGGCGTCAGGCGGTGAAGGATTACTGTGCCGGTGCGTCTGTTCCCTGCCTCCACGTCGGGCTGGCTAGCGATTACGCTGAGGCGATCTGGAATGAAAGCTATCGGGTGCCGTCGCCGGCAAATGATGATGTCTGCGATTACCCGCTGGCGAGAAATCTGGTCATGCTGGCTGTAGCTGTGGCTTGTGAGGTTGTTATTGGTTTTGTGGCGACTGGGGAGCGGCGCAGTTTTACGGTGACGCTGGGGGATTTTGGGGTTAGGGTTTTTGAATGAACCGCCCGCGAAGCGCGGCTTTCCTTAGGGTAGACGCAGAGAGCGCCAAGGAAGAGGAAGAAATGGCAGGAGTTGAGGAGATTTTGGGTTTTTGGTTTGGTAAGGCTGGTGAGGGTGGTTATGGGAAAGCAAGGAAGGTTTGGTTTGGGAAAAATCCAGCTTTTGATCAGGAGGTGCGGTTGCGTTTTTTGGGGGATTACGAGTTGGCTGCTGCGGGCAAGTTAGAGGATTTGCAGTCAACACCGGCAGGCTGTTTGGCTTTGATTATTCTGCTGGATCAGTTCCCCCGGAATATGTTTAGGAACCAGCCGAAAGCTTTTGCGACTGACTCGCAGGCGCTGGCTGTGGCGGAGTTTGCTATTGCTAAGGGGTTTGACAAGCAAATGCTGCCGGTGCAGCGCTGGTTCATCTATCTTCCGTTTGAACACAGTGAGAATTTGTCACACCAGCGCCGGTCTGTGGAGCTGTTTCGCCGGCTGAGTGACGATCCGGAAAGTGCGGCAACTATTAATTATGCGGTTCGCCACCTGCAGGTGATTGAGCGATTCGGGCGCTTCCCGCACCGCAACCAAATTCTGGGGCGCGAGACAACTCCTGAGGAGGCGGAATTTCTCCAGCAGCCCGGCTCTTCGTTTTAGTAGTTTTAGTAGGGTGGGTTGTGCGCCAGCACAACGCACCTGACAGTTATAAATTTACAGTTATAAATTGGGTTGGCCCTGGACTGCGGGCACAGATACTGGCAGATTGTGAGATGATGCGAGAGGAGTTTCGGGCGCTGTTGTGAAGGTCAGCCCTGCGGCTGGCACTGGGAGTCCCAGCCGGTGGCGCGACCGCCGGCTTGCAGCTTTCCTTCAGCTGAGGCTCACGCCACAGTTTGTGAATTTTTGTTAATAACCTGCCGCCAGGATAAAGTTCGGGATAGAATAGAAAGTTTAGGGCATTATCAGCCAATGAATTGACTCGGATCGCCGGAATTTTAAGGAAAATTTCATTTATTTTTCCAGCTACATTGGGTAGCATAGTAAAAGATGAGTGCACCTGCCAGCTATGAGCGACTACCCAGACTTTTCCAGCCACGGGTACCAAGTTTTAGGGACAAACGGTCGGAACCCGGTACTCGGTCACAACAGTATCGGGGGGAGAGTCACCTACCTGGCTGTTAACACAA
>CAZJNL010001456.1:0-1647 GCA_964546515.1 uncultured Oscillatoria sp. | reverse complement strand
GAGGTAGACCTGTGGACAAAAAATATTTGATTTACGGTTTCGTTTTACTGGGAGGCAGTACCGCCTTTCTAGGGTGGCTGACGCTCAACCACACGCAAGCTCAGCCGCCAGTCACCGCACAAAATCCCCCCACCCAGACACAAGCTCAGCCGCAAGGACAAGCTCCCAACAACCCCACCTGCTCCCCCGCTGGGACTGGCTGCATGGGGATGATGAATTCCCAACAACCAGACCGGCACTTTATCGAGATGATGATTCCTCACCATCAGGGAGCGGTGGATATGGCAAACCTTGCCCTCAGCAAGGCGAAGCATCCTGAAATCAAAAAGCTTGCTGAATCCATCATAAAAGACCAAAACCAAGAAATCGCTCAGATGAAAGCCTGGTACAAACAGTGGTACGCCACTGAAGTGCCGGCAACACCCGCTCACGGGATGGGGATGTCCGCGCCTTCTGGCACCGGCACCAGTCAGACAGGAAACCAGAGAATGTCCATGAATTCCGGTATGGGAATGATGGGCGGAGGCATGATGAACATGATGACTGGGGATCTAGAAGCCCTAAAAAATGCTCCTGACTTTGACAAAGCATTCATTCAGCAGATGATTCCGCATCACAAAATGGCGGTGATGATGGCGGGGATGGTGGTGGACAGCGACCGCCCAGAAATGCGCAATCTGGCGAAATCCATTCTCCAGACTCAAAGTGATGAAATCGAGCGGATGCGGCAATGGTATCAGGCTTGGTATCGATAGGTTGCCTCTAGCCCGATCGAATCAATACAAGCCATCAGCTTTATTGCCCAGCTTTTAGGGTTCACAACCCTCCTCACCTGTCCTGTGAGAAGGTGAATCTCAGCAATCGATTTCGACAGCATAAAGTCAGCGTTCCGCCCTCCCCATAAACTAGCAGCTAGTTATGACTGGCTTGCCCAACAGAGAACCAAGGGGCTGGTGTTGACAGCCCCTCAATCACCCACCCAAACAGCAATGGAGGTAAATATGCAGCGCAAATCTATTTTATGGACTGTTTTGTTTGCCCTGACTTTAGGATTGATTTTCCTAACACCCAGACTGGCGACGAGTCAAGTGACACAAGTCGCTCAAGGAATGAGGGGCGGTGGTATGTGCGGTCAGGGAATGATGGGCGGCGGCATGATGGGTGGCGGCATGATGGGCGGTGATATGCGTACCATTCATCAGCTGTTTGCCAATCACAACCAAATCCGCCGCACCGTTGAGGAAATTCCCGGCGGTATTCGCTCAACCACAGAATCGGACAGCCCTGAAATTGCTGCCCTGATTCAACAGCACGTTCCCAGTATGTACAAGCGCTCTGGGGGCAATTTAACCGCAACGGTCAGATTGTCCCCGCTGATTTTTGGGTAAATGTCCTTTAGCCAGCGGCGATTTCATCCTGATTTCACAATCCCCTGCCAAGCTAATCAACCGATCGACCAAATGAGAACTGAAATGGAGCCGATTAAAGCCGAGATCAGCCAGATGAAAGAAAAGTGCAAGACTGTGATGGATCGCGGCACCACCGGCACCTCCCACCAGCAGCACCAGCAAGGCACCACCAACCACACGACGAGTCATATCAAGTCCGGTGGCATCCTTATTGCAAAACTCTTGTAGAGACAAGGGT
>CAZJNL010001455.1:0-1648 GCA_964546515.1 uncultured Oscillatoria sp. | reverse complement strand
TTTAATCTGCTTGTTCCTTGAAACTCGGCGGAGCCGACAAAGGGGCGTTCCCAGCCTGAGGCTGGGAACGAGGGTAACAGGCAAGCAGACGGGAAACAGCCCATCTCTACATTTTAGTGGCAGCATAGTTAGCAGCGCCAATCAGCCCCACCCCTTCATTCATAACAACATACACCGGCACCTTTTCCATTACCGAACTCAACCGGCCCTTGTCCTTGAAAGCCTTTAAAAAGCCGCCCCCCTTCATCAGTTCGATATTTTTGGCTGCGATGCCACCGGCAATATATAAACCCCCGTAAGGTAGATTGTAGAGAGCGAGATTGCCCGCATCCGCCCCGTATGCTTCCAGAAATATTTGCATTGTGCGCTCACAGAGAAAACTGCTTTTCTCCGCCGCCGCTTTGGCGATCGCCTCCGCCGGATCGGATGCGTTCATAATATCACCCGCTGGTTCGTTGGGAAATTTGCGGACGCGCAAAAATTTGAAAATATCGACAATTCCCGGCCCCGAAAGCACTCGCTCTACCGAAACGTGAGATATCTTATACCGCTCTTGCAAATAGAGCAACAGCTCAAATTCCAACTCAGTGCGAGCGGCAAAATCAGCATGGCCCCCTTCAGAAGCCCCGACATTATAGGTGCCCCCCTCTCGCGTTACATACCCTTTTCCCAACCCAGTACCAGCACCGATGATAGCAAGAGGGGCATCTGGCTGAGGTTCTCCATTCTGTAAGATTTCCAGGTCTTGTGGGTCGCTTTCCTTTAAACTCTGAATGCCGTAACCGACCGCAGCGAAATCGTTAATCAAGCTCACCTTCTCGATGTTCAGGTCTTGCTGCAAGGCTTCCGCCTCTAGCCGTGGCCAATGTCCCAGATTGCTGATTTTCTCGCAGGTGTTGTTGACCACCGGCCCCGCCACCGCAAAACAAGCTTTTGTGGGTGCTGTGTAGTTTGGTTTCTGACTGGCCTTTCGCAAAAACTTCTCCACAATTTCCACCAAATTTTGAAATTCGCTACAGGCGTAATTCTTTTCATAGAAAGGTTGCCGTGAGGCTGACCCGTTTTCGACTCCCACCAAGCGCAGTCTCGTGTTTGTTCCGCCTATATCGCCTGCTAGTAATGACATCGGCTGCTTTCTCCTATTCTTTGTTAGTAGGGAGGATCTCAGTTTTGCAAAAAGCCCGACTCCAACTGCCGGTTGGGAAAATCCCACGTCTTTCCCTCTCCCCGTTTTTGGGACAGGCGAGACGCCTTTCCTGCGGGTAAGGGATTCATTCTGGGGTTGGGGGCTGGGGTTCCGCTCTCGCTGCAAAAGTGAGACGCACTCTGCTAAGTTAAGTTTAACTGCTCAATTTAAATTTGTCTAGTTTGGCAACAGTTGCAGTAGCAGATTTTAATCGGCCTGTGGGCCACCAGTACCACCGGCGCGACGCCCCCACACCCGCCCGCCGGCAGCGGCGGCAATTGTGCTAACCAACCCCACAGGGAGGGAGACAGACCTATTTGTGGAACACCGGCGGCGCGTTGAGCACCAGTATGCAGAGACGGGACATGCAAACCGTCCAGTCGCATCCCCACCAGTCGAGCTCCGAACTCCATCGTTCGAGCTCCGAGCTCCATCATCCGAGCTCAGAGGTCCATCGTTCCA
>CAZJNL010001454.1:0-1651 GCA_964546515.1 uncultured Oscillatoria sp. | reverse complement strand
CTCACCCCCCTAACCCCAGACGCGATTCGGCGTTCTACAAGAGCGGGAGAGGGGGAAAAATAAAGAATTCGGTTGGGGGTTGAGGGGACGTGCAAAAATGGGAGGATACCGATTTCGGGGAAAACGGCAAAAGGGGGAAACCCCACAAACAAAGCTAGAATATCGGAGATATGGTTAACCAACAAGATTTCCGCAAAATTAACGATTACCTGTGGGAGATTCCTGCCTCGTTTCATGCTGACATGAAAGTGCCGGTGTGGATTTTTGCGGATGAGGATCTCCTAGAAGATGCGCTGGGAGACTTATCGGTGAAGCAAGCGGTTAATGTCGCCTGTTTACCCGGTTTGGTGGGGCGCGTTGTTGTGATGCCGGACGTGCATCAAGGGTACGGCATGCCGATTGGCGGTGTCATGGCATCGCGAGTGCCGGGAGGGATTATCTCTCCGGGAGCCGTCGGTTATGATATCAACTGCGGCGTGCGAGTTTTAGCTTCGGAAATTAGCTACAAAACCGCTAAACCTTATCTGAATGATTTGGCAACTTCTCTCTACCGCAACTGTCCGAGCGGTGTGGGAGAAAAGGGCAGTTTGTCGCTGTCGGTGAAAGAATTAGAAGAGGTGTGCGAGCAAGGATCTCGCTGGGCGCTTGCCAAGGGGTACGCTACTGACGAGGATGTGGAGCGCACGGAGGAATTTGGCTGCTTGTCGGGGGCAGATCCGGATTGCGCCAGCAAGCGGGCTAAAGATCGCGGAAAAGGTCAAATCGGCAGCCTCGGTGCCGGCAATCACTTTGTGGAAGTGGATGTGGTCGAGGAAATTTTCCACCCGGAAGCGGCGGAAGTGATGGGTTTGCGGGAAGGCTGTCTCGCTTTGCAGATTCACTGCGGATCTCGCGGTTTTGGGCACCAGATTTGCACGGATTTCGTTCAGGATTTCCAGCTGGCAGTCATTAACTATGGCATTCAGTTGCCTGACCGAGAGCTGGTTTGCGCCCCGATTGAGTCGGAGGAAGGGCAGGCGTATTTGGCTGCGATGAAGTCTGCTGCGAATTACGCTTTTGCCAACCGGCAAATCTTGGCTTGGCACGCGCGGAAAAGTTTTCAAGAGGTGTTTGGCGGTAAAGCCAAAGATGGAAATCTGCGCCAGGTTTACGATATTGCCCACAATATGGCAAAGATTGAAAACCACCGCGTTGATGGGGAAGAAGTGACGGTTTGCGTTCACCGCAAGGGGGCGACGCGAGCTTTCGGACCCGGATTTGCCGGTTTGCCGGCGGAGTACCGTGCTTTCGGGCAACCCGTGTTAGTTCCAGGTTCGATGGGAACAGAAAGCTGGGTTTTGTTGGGAACGGAAACCAGCGACCGGCTTTCTTTTGGATCGAGCTGTCACGGTGCCGGTCGGGTAATGAGTCGCGCTAAGGCAAAGCGGGAAGTTCGGGGCGAGAATTTGCGCAAAGAATTGGAGAAAGAGGGCATTCGCGTCCGCGCCGGCTCGATGTCTGGTTTGGCGGAAGAAGCGCCGCAAGCTTATAAAGATGTCAGCCGAGTTGTGGAGGCGGTTAGCAACGCTGGGATTGCCAGTAAGGTGGCCCGACTGCGACCTGTAGCAGTTGTTAAAGGATGAGCGAGACGAGTCGTATCGTTGAGCGAGCC
>CAZJNL010001453.1:0-1651 GCA_964546515.1 uncultured Oscillatoria sp. | reverse complement strand
ATGAATACGCGGCTGCCAGCGAACCTTTACCCGCACTCTGCCGGCCAACACCTGATTGTTTGGCTGTTGCGCCGCGCTTTGGATGATTCCATCCTCAAGCACGGGCCAAACCGGGGACGGGGCCGCGCCACTTTCCGGCTTAGCGCCCAGGCAGGTGCCATCAACAGGTCTGTCTCCACGGTTCGCCGGCAGAAAAGCCGGTGCCCGAGACAAGGGGCTGATTTGGCGGTTCCACACTGCCGGTGACACCTGCCGGCTGTGGTACTGCAGTCTGGAACGGGTTGCAGCCAAACGCTCCGAAGGTGTGCGAGAAGCTTAAAAAGCTCAAGAGGGAAGAAGCCTGGAAGGAGTGGGAGGAAGAAAACGCCGTTTTGATAAGATTCACTTATACGCCAAAAGCTGCTCCGGCGTAAATCCTCGTTGTGGCCATTTTAAATTATTATCAGATTGAAACGTTAAGAGTGAAACCGCCCCACCCTGGGGAATAAACGACAAAAATAATAACGCTTCAGCTGGCCCACGCCCATCGGACGCTCTGAGGACTCTCACTGTATGGAATCATTGCATATCCAAGAGTCGCTTGTCCAGGTGAAATGTGCCGTCAAATAGGGTAGTGTATCCCATGTTCGATTCCTGTAATATAATGTCGGTTTAATTCCCCATTAGAACCCTAGTTTGTAGGGGCGAACGTCCGTTTTTGTAGGGGCGAACGGACGTTTGCCCTTACTCTCACCGCTGTTACGACTGAAGTCCTCACTACAAACTTTTCTCAAGATATTACGAACGTACCGCACTACTAGATATAAATGATTGGGGTAAAAAGCAGTGCGCCACACCAATTCTAAGGGAGTATAAGCTGTGGCGGCTGGTGGCATTAAAGAAAATTAACAAAAAACTCACTTTCCCCCTTCCCTATAAAGGAAGGTGGAGAATTTCTCCCCCTCCCCGCTCGCGGGGAGGGGGCTAGGGGGTGGGGTCAAATTGCTGTGCTTAAAGTTGTCCCCGCACTCAGCTACCTGCTTCCCAGCAACCGACGCCGCCACGCCCTCAAAAACGCAAAAACTGGAAATTGAGAAGACTCCACAACCAGCCAAGCAACACAAGCGAGATGGAAAAAAAACGTCAACCCCGTCCAAAATGCCGGCAGCCAAGACAAGCGACTCCCCGGTAAGGGCGGAAAAATATACGCACCCAGCCCAACCAACATTGGCGGCAATACCACAAAAGCCACCGCAGCCACCCAAATCCCCCAACCGAGCTCAGCACCGGCTCTACCGGCACCTTGCCAAGTGCGACCGTTCCAGTACCATGATAGGGGTAAGGAGCTATCTGCCATCTTCAGCACCTGTTTTTCCAGGTTAGCCGTGAAAATGTGCCGGCAAAAGTCACAAGCAAACGCCTCCATCAGCGGCATGGCTGAAATCTCACCCTTGCGGCACACAGGGCACCTGTAAACCCCCTGATAGCTGAGACTATTTGTAGCACGCCGAATCGCATCTCTACCTGGCGAAGGCTTGGCAGCGTCGTAGGTATTTCGCTGTACAATCGGATCGATCATGGCAACTTACCCTGTGGCAGTCAAATTTTTAAGCCTATCAATCTTTTATATCATTACAATTATTATGAAAACGGTATCTATATCTTATAACAT
>CAZJNL010001452.1:0-1652 GCA_964546515.1 uncultured Oscillatoria sp. | reverse complement strand
TACGACCGCTCAGTATATAGCGGCCAGCAGCACCTCTGCAAGTAATAATATCACCTCCGCTTAATTGCCGGCAGCTCTTTTCCCTCGTTCCCCTCGTTCCCAGGCGGTGCCTGGGAACGCAGAGCGGTCGGCAAGAGCCGACCGTTCCCCTCAATTTCCTGAGAAACCAGGAAACTTTTTAAACCCTGGTTTATAGCCAAAGTGCGTGCCTTTTATGCCCCCATATCACCTACCCCAACAGAGAAATATTATGGTTATTAAACCGAAATATATCTAACACATTTATCCCCTAATCCCCAAATCCCGGCCCTATAATTTCAGCCGCTGGCGCAAAATAAACTCCGCAATCGCCAAATCCACCGGCGTCGTCACCTTCAAATTCGTCTCCTCCCCCTCCACAATCCGCACCGGCAGCCCGCACTTTTCAAACAAAGCCGCATCATCAGTCACTTCCCAACCCAGAGAGCGCCCAGACTCGTGACACTCCCTCAGCAACTTAACATCAAATCCCTGCGGCGTCTGAGCCGCCCACAGATTCCGCCGGTCGGGCGTGTCCACAATCAGCCGAGTTGCCGGTTCCACCACCTTAATCGTGTCCTTCACCGGCACCGCCGCAATCAAACCGGCGCACTCATAAAGCGCCTTGGCGCAGCGGTCGAGCAAATCAGGAGTGGCCAGACACCGCGCCCCATCGTGAACCAGCACCCGCTCAGATGCCGGTGGTAGCCCCTGCAAACCGTTGTAGACCGACTCTTGGCGCGTCGCACCCCCCTGAATCAGCCGCACCGGCTTGTTCAGAGACAGGTCGGCCAGAATTGCCTTAAAATCTGGCCAGTCCTCAGGCTGGCCCATAATGCCAATCCAGCTAATTTGCTCAGACGCCTCAGCAGCCAAAAGCGTCCAGGCAATCAAAGGCTTGCCCAGTAACGTCAGCAGCAGCTTGTTGCGGTCGCTGCCCATGCGGCGTCCCATCCCAGCAGCGGGAATCAATAATTGCACCTCAGTACCTCATTTCTGAATTTTCGATTGGGGATTGCCTTCGCGGCTAATAGCTAACAGCTAACAGGTAGAATAGACCATTGGCAAGCTCAAATAAGCAAGATGCGTATACTGGCTCTCGTCCCTGGCGGGATTGGCGACCAAATCCTATTCTTCCCGACGCTGGATGACCTGAAGCGGTCTTACCCCAACGCCGAGTTTGGCGTTGTCGTAGAACCTCGCGCCAAAGCGGCGTACCGCGTCTGCAAGTGGTTCCACGACAAGTCCCTGGATCTGATTCAGTTCGATTTCAAGAACCGCAACGGTTTGGCAGATTGGGCGAACTTGCTGGGTACGGTTCGCGATGGCGAGTACGATGCCGTCCTCTCCCTGGGGCGGCGAGCGGGCGTGGCATTCTTCCTCTGGTTAACCGGCATCCCCATCCGGGTTGGCTACGCCGGCAGCGGCAACACCTTTCTCACCAACCCCGTCCCCCTGAAAACGGAACAGTACGCCGCCTGCATGTACCACGACCTGCTGCAAGGGTTCGGCATTGCCAGCCCCTGTCCAGATTTGTCCATAACTTTGCTCAAAGAGGACATCAAGTGGGCGGAAGCGGAACAAGAAAAGCTGGGAATCAAAGGCAGCGGCTACGTTCTCATCCACGGCGGCTC
>CAZJNL010001451.1:0-1652 GCA_964546515.1 uncultured Oscillatoria sp. | reverse complement strand
CAGGGGAGAGAAAAAATAGGCCCCTCTGCTAGGGTTCAGGTAGATTTACAAAATACAGGCGCTCCCTTTGATATTTTAGAGTTGAGATTTTAGAGTGGCTAACTGTCCAAAATCCGGACATCCCAACTTGACTGGCTTATGGGAGCTATCAGGAGTTTCTGTTGCGTCTTGGGGCGGTTGATTGGGGTGAGGGTTGCTGCCCTAGAAGTCAGGCACCAGCACGGGAGAGGAGAGCATCCCACTTTAGCCAAACTATTTACGAGACGCGATTCCCCTTGTCTGGAGCGGGGGAGCGGGTGCGCTCGGGCGCTCGGGCGCGGGGACTTTTGCCCTTTATTTGGATATATTTGCCACATGGGGACGCACACCGCAAATTTCTCTTGACTGCAAAACACCTGCTGAAAACGAATTAATTGCTCCCAATCCGAGCGTGAACCGCCGCAGGGGGTAGAATGAGGTTTTTGATAGGTAACCTAGTGCCTAGCTCGCGTTACCGGGGCAATGCAGCGAGAGGGCACAGACGCCCGGGAGCGCGAGCGTCACAGTTATCTGGGCCAAGCAGGTGCCGGGGCGATACCCAACGGGTGCGCAGCCGGAGGGGGGGGGAGCGCGAACAGCTCCCACACGGCACCTGCAAGCGAACCTGTTTAACCGCACGCATCAAGGCAGGCGGTAGGGGAGCGGCCTAAATCGCTCTAGTCAAGTATAGTACAGAAAAAACCAATGTTCCAAAAGTACGCGCTAAAACTAAAATAGGTAAAAGATTACAAAAGGCTCGGCACCCTTGAGTGAACCACTGCTATGTACCCCACGGCAAAAGCTCGGCTGTTTCCGGGCGGGAGCGCGGTTCGTCGCACCGCAGAGTGTAAAATTGCCAGCATTAGCCCTGTGCTGGGGCACACACGCACCTGCGACTTGCATTTCAGCGCCGACATCGCTGCCGCCCTTGGGTTGCATCACTCTGTTAACTAACGTGGTGCCTGCTTGAGCGCGGGGGCGCACTTTGGGTCGGTTGCCGCCAGATGTAACGCTTTGCCCAAACAGCTGTGCTGACGGTCCTGAGTCAGGCCGGTCACCGAGGATTGCCATTGGCAAGGGCGTAAGCGTTGCTGCTCCGTAGGAGCATCGTACCAGCACTTTGGGAGAATCGCTGACGATTTCGGGGGAGTTTCGCCCGGAAGGCAGAGTGCGGACGCTGGCATCACGCGCTGTCCGCTTGTGCCAAATCGCTTCAGAGTGTAACCGGTGGCACCACCTGCATTCATCAGAGGTGGGGTGACATCCAGCCGGTGAAATAGCCGAATAGAATCGATAAGGATTGAGCGCTGCATGGAATTTTCAATCGCTACACTACTAGCAAATTTTACGGATGACAAGTTGGTTGCGCCAAAGGTTTTGGAAAAAAAACTGGGTTGCCAGGACAAAACCAGTCTGCGCCAATTTCAGATTGTCCTCGACGCCTTAGAGAAAATTGGCATTTTAGTCAAGGAGCGGGGCAAGTATCGCCGGGTGTTTGAAGAAGGGGTCGTGGAAGCGAAACTCCGCTGCAGCAGCAAAGGGTTCTGCTTCGCGATTCAGGAGGTGGAAGGGTCGGAGGATATTTACATCCGGGAATGCCATCTCTCTAACGCTTGGAATGGCGATCGCGTGCT
>CAZJNL010001450.1:0-1652 GCA_964546515.1 uncultured Oscillatoria sp. | reverse complement strand
GCGCAACAGGCAGCTGGCGGACAAAAGACATAACCAGCAGCAGTTGCCCCAATAGGGACAGGGACGCGGCTAGGGCCACATTGCGGAATTTCAGCCGGCCTTTCAGTTCTCGGAATAGCTGGGGATTCCAGTCGCCCAGCCGGTTTATAAAAGGTAAATTCATGACATTTTAACTCCCTTACAAACAAGCTATCAACCATCCATTAGCAGCTCTCAACTTTCAGCAGATGCCCCCAGTTTTTCAAGTTGCCGTATCAGCTGCCATAACAGCACGCCTAGGATGACAATTTCAGCGACAAAACCAGCAAAAAACATTATCATTATCCCCTCCGTCAGCTGGACTGGCACTGAATTTGACATAATGATAAAAAGATACAATATCACTGAAACAAACCATAAAGTTACAGCTGCTGGGACGCTCAAAAAGCCTAATACTCGGTTACGAGATCGATTTAATCGCATCATTTGGCCCGCTATAGCGTAAGCGATAATTAAATTCATTTCCAAGGGGATAGATAAAAGTGAGGCTATTTTCTCGCCAGCAAAATATTTATCTGGCCAGCTTAGAATCCAGGGAACTATACAGGGAGCTGTTATCATTAGATTCAGGGCTATGGCCACGGTCGAAGGACTGCTTTCACTCCAAATCCAATGCCGCCAGCTATACCCATTATAATCCAACCGCTGCCGGTTTGAAACACTTTTTACAGGTTGGGAATTTGACGAAAATTGCCTTTTCAAACTTTTCAGCCAGCCTTGACAAGCTTGCCTGTTGGGTGACAGGGCATAAATCAGAAATAAAAAAAACAGTAAGTTATTCAAGGAAGCGCTGGAAAACCAAAACAGCAGATCGCCATATTCATAGAAGTTAAATTTGAAGCCAGAGCCAAAGCGCCAAATTCCAAAACCTCCTGCTAGCCAATAACTCTGGCGCTTAGTCAGCAAGGTGGCTCCGGGGTAAATAAACTGGCGATTCAGGGCTTGCCAAATCCAGTAACTCCAAAAGCCGTAATTCAATAACGCCAGACTGGCCCAGCTGAAAATATTTGCACCAACAGGTAAGTAAAACCATTTTAAGTTTCGTAAAATTTCTAATTGTTGTAGGGCAATATTTTGCCAATAAAAATTATTTTGCTCCTGGGGATTTATAAAATACGCTAGCCCTACCAAGGGAGAAAACATATCTCGCCACCCAGTACCATCTGAGAGTATTGGCGGCAAGTAGGGTTCTAGTAGGAAAAGCAAAACTAGACAGACGCACAACCACGCCGCTTCAAACCCACTCAACCCAGCGCTGACTAAGCCAAACAGCTCAGCTGCACTGTAGAAAAACCAGCAGCTAGCCACCAAAATGGCATAAAAAGTCAAAAGCTGGGTCAAAGGAATGCCAGCAGCCAGCCCCGCCCACAAATGCAGAGGAATCGCCAGAATCCCTGCTAGATAGAGCAACACAGGCACTCCCAGTATTTTACCAAGTAAAATTGTCTGGGTCAGTTGAGGGCTGAGGCGGATAAAGTCCAGCGTGCGGCAATGTTCTTCCTCAATTATATCACTGACTAGCATGAAAGCGCCCACCACCAGCAAGACGAAGATGCCAATACAGCTCAACCACACGAAGATATCCAGCCACCGCCCATACAAACTTGCCAGCA
>CAZJNL010001449.1:0-1652 GCA_964546515.1 uncultured Oscillatoria sp. | reverse complement strand
GATTTATCCCTAGCTCTGGACATATCCTCGGTGAGTGTGGGAGCAATGGAACTGGTGACCGGCTTAAGTCTGCTGGCGCAACTGTTCGCCCTGGGATATCTGGAGAAAGACTGGGCCTTAGCCCGCTTCTTTGCCCTGATGGGATTTTTTGAGGGGGCGATGAGCGGACTGGCTGTGAGTAACTCCTTATTTCTAAGCTACGCCCTTCTGGAGATGCTCACCCTTTCCACCTATTTGCTGGTGGGGTTCTGGTACGCCCAGCCCCTGGTGGTTACCGCAGCGCGAGACGCCTTCTTAACCAAGCGGGTGGGAGACGTACTGCTGCTGATGGGGGTGGTGGCGCTGGCGTGCGATGCCGGCAGCTTGAATTTTAACGACCTCTATGACTGGGCGGAAACAGCTTCTCTCTCTCCCGCAGCAGCGACTCTTCTGGGCTTGGCCCTGATTGCCGGCCCCACCGGCAAGTGCGCCCAGTTCCCGCTGCACCTGTGGCTGGACGAAGCGATGGAAGGCCCTTCCCCAGCCTCGATTTTGCGCAACTCGGTGGTGGTGGCTTCCGGCGCTTACATCCTAATTAAACTCCAGCCGGTTTTGGTGCTCTCCCCTGTGGCACAAACTGCCCTAATCGCCATCGGAACAGTCACAGCCATTGGCGCTTCCTTGGTAGCCATCGCCCAAATTGACATCAAGCGAGCCTTGTCCCACTCCACCAGCGCTTACTTGGGGCTGGTATTTGTCGCCGTAGGGATGCAGTGGACGAATTTCGCCCTGCTGTTGCTGTTCACCCACGCCTTTGCTAAAGCGCTGCTGTTTATGAGCGCCGGCTCGGTGATCGCCACAACTAACAACCAAAACCTCACCGAAATGGGCGGGCTTTGGTCGCGCATGCCGGCAACCACCACGGCTTTTGCGGTCGGTTCAGCTGGGTTAGTGGGACTTCTTCCCCTGGGAGGCTTTTGGGCGTTCCGGGAAGGGATTGACGTGTTTTGGATCAGCCATCCCTGGGTGGTGGCTGTGCTGCTGGCGGTCAACTTCTTGAGCGCTTTGAATTTAACCCGCGTGTTCCGCTTGGCGTTTTTGGGCCAACCCCAGCCGAAAACTCGCCGCGCCCCAGAAGTTCCCTGGCCAATGGCTGTGCCGATGGTGTCTTTGATAATCATCACCCTATTTCTGCCGGCGATGATGCTGCGCTTGTCCCTGCTGCCGGACTGGACTTACCTGAACCCTGCAGCTGTGGTGCTGCTGGTTTTATCTGGACTAGCCGGCACTGTCGCTGGGGGAGCGATTTCTCTGGACAGAACTTGGTCGAGGCCGGTTCAACCTCCCTTGCGATTCCTGCAAGACTTGCTGGCTTATGACTTCTATATTGACCGGCTTTACCGCCTGACTGTGGTGTTTGCCGTCAATCGGTTTTCCAGAATAACTGCCTGGTTTGACCGCTACGTGGTCGATGGAGCGGTTAACCTAGTAGGGCTGAGCGCTATTTTCGGCGGGGAAGGCTTGAAGTACAACGTTTCCGGTCAGTCCCAGTTCTATGTGCTGACGATTGTCGTAGGAGTCGGTCTTTTAGTGATTCTAATCAGCTGGCCATTTTAGTGGGCTGGGCCGAGCAAGGACAGTTTTTGGGACACGCGACGAGCCGGTCGTGGGCG
>CAZJNL010001448.1:0-1653 GCA_964546515.1 uncultured Oscillatoria sp. | reverse complement strand
ATAAACAGCTCCAGCAGCTTGTATTCCTTGGGCGACAGGCTCAATTCCTCCCCCCGGACAATCACCCGGCACTCTTGAGGATACAGGGCGATATCCCCAAACTGCAGCACCTGCGATTGCGGCGAAAAGTTCAAGCGCTGCCGGCGCAACAGGGCTCTGCAGCGGGCAACGAGCTCCCGCATACTGAAAGGTTTTGTCAAGTAGTCATCGGCTCCCACTTCCAGCCCCAAGACGCGATCGGTTTCGCTGCCTTTGGCGCTGAGAATCAAAATCGGTACATGGTTGCCTTGATGCCGCAACAAGCGACACAGATCCAGACCGTTGATCTGTGGCAGCATTAAGTCCAGAACAATTAGGTCAAACAGGAGTTCACTGTGCCTCGGAGTGGAGTCACACAGCAAAGTCAAAGCGGCACGCCCATCCGGGGCGGTGGCGACCTGGAAACCTTCCCCTTCTAAGGCCAAAACCAGCATGTCCCGGATCAGAGCTTCATCTTCCACTACCAAAATCCGGCCCGTTTGCCCTATGTCTGGCATGGCAGGGCTTTTCACTGACTCAGTAGAAAACATAGTTGCGGAGCCTTGTTGTCTAAGTCCACTCCCATACATACAATAAAAGCTGGCTCCTGATGGCTTTTCTTACAAGAATCATAATATTCTCTTAACCCACCAGGGCGTTGAACAGGTAGCCAACTGCAATAATCCCGGCAGCCACCAACCCGACAAACACCGCCAGCAGCCTCGGTTGCAGGACTTTACTGAGAATCACCATCTCTGGGAGGGACAAAGCTGTCACTGCCATTGTGAATGAGAGTGCGGTGCCCAGAGGCAGGCCCTTATTGACCAAAGCCTCGGTAATCGGCAGCACACCGGCTATGTTGGCATAGAGGGGGACGCCGATCGCAGTGGCAATCGGGACGGCTAGCGGATTTCCGGCACCGGCCCACCGGACAATCAGGTCTGCCGGTGCGTAACCGTGAATGCCGGCACCTAAAGCAATCCCACCTACAATATAGCACCAAACTGACTTAAAAATCTCGGCAGCCGAATATTGACCTTGCTCGATCCGCTGTTTCCAGGTCATTTTTATCTCCTCTGAATCCCCCTCATCTGGCTCGCCATTCATGCGGGCTTTTTGCAATTCCCAGACAAAGGGTTCAACCCATTTTTCCAGTTTCAGCAAACCGATGATATAACCGGCAGCAATCGCCAGTACCACCCCAAACCCAATATACAGCAGCACCACTTTCAGCCCAAACAATCCCCACAGCAACACCACCGCCACCTCATTCACCATCGGGGCTGCTATCAGGTAAGAAAATGTCACCCCCAGCGGCACACCGGCTTCTAGAAACCCAATAAACAGCGGCACGGCTGAGCAGGAACAAAACGGCGTCACAATCCCCACCCCAGCTGCCATGATATTGCCGAAAATGGTGCGCTTTCCGCCCAGCCAGTCCCGCACTTTCTCTGGCTGCAAGAAAGTTTGCAGCGTCCCCACAGCAAAGCTAATCACCAGCAAAAGTGTCAGGACTTTGGGAACATCGTAGAAAAAGAAATGCAGGCTAGAACCCAGATGGGAGTCGGGGGATAAACCCAGCAATCGGGTGACAATCTGGGTGGCTAGCCAGTCAAAGAAATAAAAAGGGTCGAA
>CAZJNL010001447.1:0-1653 GCA_964546515.1 uncultured Oscillatoria sp. | reverse complement strand
ATAACAGCTGGGCTGGATGAGAGCAGGTGCTGCAGCCGGTGCTGAGTGGAAAGTAGCGCCACCTCAGCTCGCTGCAGCGCCTGAATCTGGCGCTGCAGTTCGGCTTCGCGCTCGACTCGTTCCGTCACGTCCTCTATAAAGGAGATAGTTCCAATGTTCTGCCCGCCAGCAACCAGCGGTGCGATCCGCACGCTTTGCAGCATCTGCGCTTCGGTGCAAACAACAGCAGCTCTGCGCATGGGGATGAGATAGCCGTGCAAGCGCTGCGACAGCACCACCACCTGGCCATTGAGCGCCTGCTGGTAAAAGCGCTGCAAGCGGCGCTCGGCCATTTCGGGATAGGCTTCCAGCAAAGAACGCCCGAGCATTTCTGTGGCGCTGCGCCGGCTGTGGATTTCTAGCCAGTGATTCCAGCTAGAAATCTTCAACTGGGCGTCTGTGGTGAAGATGCCCAGGTCTGCCACGTTATTCAGCCCTTGCAGGATTGCTTCTCTTAGATCCGCGACGCTGTTCAAAGTATTCATAACTTTAATTTTCTCTGCGCTGCATAACTTATAATAAACCTCTGACAGCTAATTTATAAAGTAAACCTTAAGACCTCTCCCTTTACTGTAGGGGCGGGTTGACCAGCAACGTCTTGGGTCAGCTTGGGATATTTATAAACCCGCCCCTACACATGGTAGCCAGTGCCCAATGCCCTTGGGATTCACTGGCTGCCAACGCCCAGCTCCGCCCAGCTGTCGATCGCCTGAATAAAGCAGTCGAGGGAGGCAACGCTGAAGACGATGACCAGATAGCCGGTCACCGAACTGTCGCGCAGGTGAAACGCTGTGTACACTACCATCGCATAGCGCATTTCTGCCTTGCCAATCACCAGGGAGTCGATCAGTGCGCTGAGCGATTCCAGATGCAAGCGCGGCACTGAAAAGGAGACGTACATCTGCAGCAGGTTGCCGAACACGCTCAGACAGGCATTCAGCAAAATATTTCCCACCTCTGTGAGCACCTCGCTCGCCGAGGCGTCCAGGCGGTGCGAAGGCTGGGTTCCCAAGGGCGTCAGCAAATCTGTGAGCATTACCGCACCGTCATAGTTCAGCAGTAACAGGGCGTTGCCTGACACCGAGCCGGTGAAAATCTGGCTGACCGTGGCCACGTCGCCCCGGACAAAATTGGCCAGCTGGGCCACCAATTCCTCAATTGCGTGAATGGAAACCTTTGGCACTTCCAGCACCACCCGGTGGCCGGTGAGTTCCGAGAGGGAAGCGGCGGTGCGGGCGAAGCCAATATTGATCAGCTCGGACAGTGCGTCCTCTTGTTGCTCCGTCAGCACTTTCATTGCGCTACTCCTTTGAGGGCGGAACTGACAGCCTCCAGAACCGTTTGCGGCGCGTAGGGCTTGTTAATCAAACCCTTTGCCCCCGCTGTCTCAACCATCCTGCGGGTCAAAATCTGCAGGTCGGCGGTGGCCACAATCACCCGCGCCTCCCCGTCGAGCTGGCGGATTTTTTCTAGCACCTCAAATCCATCCATGCCGGTCATCACTAGATCGAGCAATACTAGATCGGGGCGATCGAGAACATAGCGCTCCAGCGCCACAAACCCGTCAGACGCCTCGACAATCTCGTACCCTGCCGGTGCCAGGATTGCCCGCAG
>CAZJNL010001446.1:0-1656 GCA_964546515.1 uncultured Oscillatoria sp. | reverse complement strand
ACCGTTTCTCATCGCTTTCTCACCGCTGCAGTTTGGCAGAGGTATTAGGCAAAAATATCCCCTAATCCCCTAATCCCGGCTTCCCTTAAATCCGCAATCTTATTCCAAGAAAAGAGTAGCCCTCCCTGAGGGGGGAGGGGAGAACCGGCACAGCGGACTTACAGAACCTTGTGGGTGTATTCGTGCTGTTTCACATTATCTTCCGTTCTGACAATCCGCTGAGAATTCAGCACCCGCTTGCGTTCCAGGGAGTAATTAAAATCATCGCGCTTGCTTCCCAGAGGAACGTGCGATTGAGCTTGAGGGCGAATCTTGTAGGTGCGTGCGGCGGAGAAAGCGCGAAAGGAAAACTCATCGCAAAACTGTGTTCCAGCTGGGAAATCAGCCGGCAGTTGGGGGGTATCACCGGCTAACACCGCCCCCAGGGTAGTGCCGCAAGCCATTTGATAAGAAGTGGGAATTCCTTTGACAATCGCTTCCAGAGCAGCAGAAGGGATAGGCTCCACAATTTTCACTTGATGGACTTCGCCATCTTCCTTAATAAAGCAAGTGGCCAAGCCAACTGCCAGATAGTCATCCGCAGACAAATCTGGCGCATTGGGATAGGAGATCGCAGTCGCCATCGAAATCTTTCCGCTAAGTAATCAACTCACCCGCTAATCCTACCATTTTTGCCGGTGCGTCCCCATGCCGGCTTGTGGGGATGGGGGAATGGGGCGGAGAAATTTTCATTCTCTTTGCTAATGCCACCCTTTCCATGTAAAGACTCCAGCAGTGCGGACTCGGTTTGGCGTTAAGGATGCGTCAGCACAAACCGGCTCCCGCGCCCAGTTGGGAGACATTTGGCAGGCGTTCACACCGGCATTCTCGCCCCTGCGCCCGATGAGTGTCCGGGCAGTGGCCAGCCAGCCGGGCTGCCTTGCCAGTCATCCTTTCTTACGGGTGAACCCGCGATTGAGTGTAATTACACACACAGTGGACCGGGAGCCTCCAACACTCCCCCGCGCCCTTCGCGCTGAATTTGACCGGCATTGACGGCGTAGCAAAGGCTAGCCAGCGCCTCTACATCTTCTGAGCGATACCCCTTGACGGCGAGTACCTGGCGGATGAGTCCCTCAGACTCCACACTGAGGCAACCCGTTGTAAATGCAGACTGTACCAGGGTGCGAATCATAACAGCGTAAGCATCCTTAGCGTGTTAATTCCCGTCTCTACTATTCACCATTTTCGGCGCTCAGGCACTGATCGAGATCCCCAGCCAGTGCGATCGTAAACCGTATGTCAAGGTGATAAAAATCACTGACAAACAGCACCGGTACTGAGATATGGGGGGAAGGGCCGCACTCGGCTTCCCTGAAAGCCGGTGAGGACATGCGCCTGCGCCAGCCAGGACGGATAAAGCCCAGGAACTGCCCGTCATGCGAAAGCGTTCCCGCAGCAGAAAACTGAGATAAACTTCAAAGAGTTTGATTGCAGTTGCAAGCGTAGCGCGTGTGAAGGAGCGAACAGGATGACGAGTATGTACGGTGTTCTGGAACCGTCCGTAGTGGATTTAGCGCGGGCAGGCAATTACCGGGCGCTTGCCTACTGGATTAACACCCACCTGCTGCCCCAAGGCATCACAGCCCGCGTAGAAGACGCTCGGGCGGGATGCCT
>CAZJNL010001445.1:0-1656 GCA_964546515.1 uncultured Oscillatoria sp. | reverse complement strand
TACAATACAGCAATGGGCGTTTCGGGTTTAGCGTACAGAAGCGCATCTATCAGAGTCTGGGGGTAGCCAGAGAATACGATAGAAAAATATGGCACGCTTTCGGGAAGCGCGTAGGATGGAGAGTGAAAGATAAATGGCTAGATTACAATGAACTTACCTTTAATGTCAGTGCGCCTGTCGGCCATCTCTCCGTCTGTGGGTTGGGTGTTGGCGGTTTTGGTGTGTGGAGTTGGTGTGCTGCTCTCTTCTCTCGCGTCGAAACCTGTAAACTGTAACATATAAATACACCTGCTTCTCGCAGTAAAGGCGTCTCACCTGTCACACACCGGCACCCGCCCGCACAGCACCCCTTTCAAGGCATAACCCTTATGACATCACATCCCAGCGCTGACAAAATCAAAGAGATGATTTTGCAGCTGCCGGTGCGGTAACTCGCCGCACTGATGGCAGATATTGAAGAAAGACTGGAAACTGTTACGAGCGTGGAATTACGACCGGGAGCATGTCATAATGCCCAAGCAGCGCATGAAGAGGGCTAAAGCCCTACTACGAACCACCGGCACCCACAGACACCTCCCCCCACCGGCAGGCGTCCCCTTCCGCGTAAGATACTCTAAAGAAACACTGACGCCGAACCGCCCATACATGGACATCATCGAATTCTTCCAGCAGAGTGCTGGCAAATGGTTTTCCCAGCGCACCAGTCACTACATGACGCCCCCCCAACTAGAAACCGGCACCACAGACCTCTGGATTGACATCCTCGCCCCCAGCGATCCAGAAGTGATCAAACTCTGCCGGCAGTACCGGATTGAACCCTCCTTAGCACTATTAGGCGCTCGTGTCAAGTGGAACGGCACAGTGGGAGCCAATCAGCGCAAACAAGCCGGTGCCACCGTTCTAGTCCCCATTGCCAGCCCCGACAGCCCCAACACCGGCAAACTGCTGCAGCAAACCCTCACCCTGAACGCCCCGGTTGCCGGTCGGTATATCATGGGCAGCGACGATTGCCTGACACTGATTACAGAAACGCCAGACCTGTATTCCGAAGAGCGCCTGTGGTTCGAGAGCCCCAACTTCCGGCTGCGCACCAGCACCGTCAAGCGCCCCGATGGTGTCAGCGTCGCCTCTTTCTGCTCCGAGATTCGCATGGGCGGCGCACAGCCTCCCGCCAAAACCGCAGCTAGCGCCCTGCCGGCATAGCTGTCGCACACACCGAATTTATCCGGTCTAAATATCTCACTTCTCCTATAAAATCCGGCAGCACAGTAATTGCACAGCCGTTTCCGGGAGCTGGTGCGGCGAAAGCGAGGAGCAAGCTGTTGTGCATTTAATTTCGCTATTAATCTCAATTACCTCGTTCCCAGGAGCCTCCTGGGAACGCGCTTCTGTCGGATATGCCGACTTTCTACAATAAGCAGATTAAAAGCGTAACAGCTTGCCGGGGCCAGCTCCGTGCCCCATCCCCCACGCCCAGCACCGCGCGTCACCACACACAATTGATACAACCGGAAATCATATCACTCCTCCACCGGCAAATCTGTCTCAACATCTAATTCTGTGACAGCCGTTGAGCCGGCCCTGTCAGCGGCAGAATCCTCAGGCTGCTGGGCAACCGCCTTCAGCTTGGCGTAGAACTCGGAAGATTCCACAGCC